>CAYGRY010000095.1:0-8600 GCA_964352405.1 uncultured Halobacteriovorax sp. | reverse complement strand
AGAAGATGCTTGATTACCCATGGCCTGGTAACGTTCGTGAACTTGAAAACGAAGTTGAACGTCTAGTCGTACTAACTGGCGAAGATAAACAAATTACTCCTGATCTACTTTCTCCAAGAATATTAGATCATGCTGGAAGTGAAGGTGGCAGTTCACCTGCTGCGAATCGTGGGATTAACACGAATGGTTCACTAAAAGCAGCTCTTGAAGAACTTGAAGCACTCATGATCCGTGAAGGTCTTAAGCGCTGTCAGTTTAACAAATCACGCTTGGCCAAAGAGCTTGGAATTTCTCGCGCATCACTTATTATGAAAGTTGATAAGTATGAGTTAGATAAGCGTAAAAAAGCTGCTGGAGAATAATAATTACGAATAGTTGATGCGCTGAGCATTAACGCAATGAAATAGCCTCCTAAATGCGCGCGAGATAATATAACGCCGTATTTATGGAGGCTTTTTTTATGACCGATCTACTGGAACAAAAACACCAGGAACTTGTCTCACTTCGTGAACAAGCATCTCTTGGTGGTGGCTCTGCAAGAATTGAAAAACAACACGCGCAGGGAAAGTATACTGCTCGCGAAAGAATAGAACGTCTAATCGATCCAGGTTCTTTTTTAGAATTTGATCGTTTCGTTAAACACAAATGCACATCGTTTGGAATGGATAAACAACATTTCCTAGGTGACGGTGTTGTTACTGGTGTGGCTGAAATCAACGGACAGAAAGTTGCTCTATACTCGCAAGATTTTACATGCTGGGGTGGGGCGCTTGGCGCCGCTCACGCAAAAAAGATTTGTAAGATTATGGACTTTGCCCTTGAAAATAGAATTCCAATTATTGGAATGAATGATTCAGGTGGAGCTCGTATTCAAGAAGGTGTTGAGGGGCTAGCAGGATATGCAGAGATTTTTTATCGTAACGTAAAATGTTCTGGCGTCATTCCACAAATCTCTTTGATCTTAGGTCCTTGTGCTGGTGGCGCTGTTTATTCTCCGGCCATTACAGACTTTATTTTCATGGTGGAAAATACTTCTTATATGTTTGTGACTGGTCCTGATGTTATTAAGACTGTGACACATGAAGAAATTACCAAAGAAGAACTTGGTGGCGCTAAAACACATAATCAAAAATCAGGTGTGGCAAACTTTAACTGCGCTGATGAAGACGAGTGTTTTGAAAGAGTCAGAGAACTTCTGGCTTACATTCCAGCTTCTAACTTTAGAAAACAAAAGAAAAAATACTCAGGCGATTCGGTTTACCGTGATAACGCCAAAATTAAAAAAACTGTTCCGGCCAATCCTAAAAAGCCATACGACATGAGAGAAATTATTCTTGAAGTAGTTGATGATGGACATTTCTTAGAAGTTTCAAAAGACTTCGCGATGAATATCCTGACTGGCTTTGCTTCTATTGGTGGAATCAAAATTGGTATCGTGGCCAATCAACCGGCGGTGCTTGCAGGTGTACTTGATATCGACAGTTCATGTAAGGCTGCGCGCTTTGTTCGCTTTTGTGATGCCTTTGATATTCCTGTTGTTACCCTTGTTGATGTTCCGGGCTTTCTTCCAGGAACAGTGCAAGAGCATGGTGGGATTATTAAGCACGGCTCAAAACTGCTTTATGCCTACGCTGAAGCAACAGTTCCACTAATCACTTTAATTACACGTAAAGCATATGGTGGAGCTTATGACGTTATGGCGTCTAAGCATATTCGCGCCGACGTGAACTTAGCTTACCCAACAGGTGAAATTGCCGTGATGGGTGCTGATGGTGCTGTGAATATTATCTTTAGAAATGAGCTTGTTGGATTAGAAGGCAAAGCTTATGACGATAAAAAAGCGCAGCTTGTGAAAGCTTATGAAGATCAGTTCGCTAATCCATATCGTGCAGCAGAGCTAGGTTATCTAGATGCTGTGATCTTGCCTGAAGAGACACGTGTTCGTATCTACGAATACCTCCAAGTCTTAAAAGATAAGAAGATTGAAAAGCCAATGAGAAAACATGGGAATATTCAATTATGATACGTTTACCAAAGGCCAAAGGTGGCAAAAGAATTTTAATCGCTAACCGCGGTGAAATCGCTGCAAGAATTGCTAAAGCTTGTCGTGAGTTAGGACATACAGCCGTTGGTGTTTGGACTGACGCTGAACCAAATGCTTATCACCTTCACTTTTGCGACGAATGGGTTCATCTTCCAGGTAAGTCTAACGGCGAAACATACCTGAATGTTCCGGCCATTCTAGAAGTGGTTAAACAACATAAGATCGATGGCGTTCACCCAGGTTATGGTTTTCTTTCAGAGAATGCTGACTTTGGCCGTGCGCTTGATAAAGCCGGAGTTGTTTTTATCGCACCAAATACCGAAGCTATTCGTGTGATGGGTGATAAGGCGACTTCAAAGGCCTTAGCACAAAAAGCAGGTGTACCAGTTGTTCCTGGAACAGCTGAAGCAGTTCCAACTGTCGAAGGCGCTATAAAAGTTGCTAAAGAAATTGGTTACCCAATTCTTCTTAAGGCCGTAGCTGGTGGCGGTGGGCGTGGTATGCGCGCTTGTATGAACGAAGAAGATGTTAAGAAAAACTTTGAAGCAGTTGGAAGAGAAGCGAAAGCTTCATTTAATAACGGCGACCTACTGGTTGAAAAATTAGTATTAAATCCGCACCATATTGAAGTGCAAATTCTTGCTGATAAAAAAGGCAATGTGTATCACTTCTTTGAGCGTGAATGTTCAGTTCAACGTCGTCACCAAAAAATTATTGAAGAAGCACCTTCTCCATTCATTGGGGATGATGAAGAGCTTAGAAAAGAAATCTGTGAAACAGCGGTAAAGCTTGCAAAAGCTGTGAACTACGATTCAGCAGGTACTGTTGAATTCATTATGGGTGAAGATAGAAAGTTCTATTTCCTCGAAATGAATACTCGTATTCAGGTTGAACATCCAATTACTGAAGAAATTACGGGCATTGATTTGATCGTTTGTATGATCCAGTCTGCCTTTGGCGAAGACTTAGGCTTTCCTTCACAGGAATGGATTAAACGCTCTGGTCACGCAATTGAATGTCGTATCTGTGCGGAAGATCCAATCACCATGCTTCCTGCACCGGGAAAAGTCACAGGCTTTGAATCTAATTTTCCACAAGGCACTCGTTTTGATCACTGTATTTACCGAGATCTTGAAGTGACGCCTGACTTTGATCCAATGGTTGGAAAGCTGGTTGTTAAAGGTATCATTCGCGATGTTGCCGTAAGAAAAATGAGAGCCGCTCTTGAAGGGCTTCATATTGAAGGATTAAAAACCAATATCCCTCTACATAAAGTTATCTTGAGTGAACCTAAGTTTTGTGAAGGTCACTACACCACCAACTATATTGGTGAAACCAAACCTCAGGATATGATCAACCGTGAATTTGATCACTCATCGATTTATAGCAAGCTGGCAGCGATTGAAGCTCGCCAGTTAGGATTATAATTATGCGTACTTATTTAATTGATCACGAAAATAACGAAATAATCATCGATCTAACAAAGACCGTTATGCACGGACGTGAAATGGTTGAGTTCGACTTTTCCGCGCTTGAAGATGGAAAACGAACACGTGAACAAAAAGTAAAAGTCAGAAAACTTGCTGGTGATTATTTTGTATCTTTTGATGGATTAAGCTGGAAGCGAGTGGCTAGACAAGAACTTCCAAAAAGAATCGTTGCCGTCGATCGCGTCTATGATGTTTACCGTGGTTATAAACCTTCAGGTCTATCAAACGGTGAAGCCGGTGATCTCGTCACACAAATGCCTGGAAAAGTTGTTAAAATTTCTGTGAAACCAGGTGATGAAGTTAAAGAAGGCGAAACACTTCTTATTCTTGAAGCCATGAAAATGGAAAATGAGATTAAAACTTCGGTTAATGGTGTGGTGAAGGCCGTGCATGTGAAGGAGGGACAGGCGCTCGAACAGGGTGTCCTCATGATCGAGCTCGACGTTTAATAATCCTCTATTTGGCGATCTTAAGTCTCGATCGCCAATCACTTCCTTGCGGCGTACTTGAACGTACGCCTCAGTTGTTCTTGACTTCTCTCAACTTAATCTCATCCAAATATAGAATTATTATTAAAGAGAGACATAACTTTTTGTTATGTCTCTCTGAAAGAAAGGTTTAAATAGGGCAATTCCAAGGATAGGTATCACCTTTAGATCTGTTATTGCTCCACTGCATCGGCTGAAGATTAGAAATAAGATCACTTCCACCTCTAGCTTTAGGATAGATATGATCAATCTCCCAGCCATATTTAGTGGTTTCACCATGGTCAGAATACTTCATAACTGCGCCACATGTATCTCTTCTCCAAATACTTGGATCAAAACCATTAATTACCCGACCTTTATTCCAAACTTGAAGTTTGATTTTCTCGTCAGTATTTTTATATAAGTAAGCCATTTAATTCCTCCTGTGAATATGCTTATAGGCTGTAAAGTAGTTGAGTGTTTACGACCGTTGACACGAATATTGGCCTATGGGAGGATCTAAGTATTCCACTACGAAGATTTATAGGCTTTTAGTCTTGTCTTCAATCAAGCCTGAGTTTATCTCAGGTTTTTTTATACCCACTCGATCAAATTATATTCCCAGTTTATCTAAATGAATTCCTCCTAGTTGAATAGATAGCCATACTTAACTGCATTAGCACTGAGTATATATATAGATTTATGTATATGAATTATGTTGTCAATTTTTTTAATGATCTGGCCAACACTTTTAACGCGATAAAATGTTGGCCAAACTATGAAGTAAATACCGATATATTTACATCTAATGTAAAAACACCTATATATGTTCTATGAGTGATTATATAAATGATTTTTACAAGAGTTTTGGCAACAAAACTAACTCTATGCGTAGAAAAAAAGAGTTAACGCAGGAAGTTGTATCGAAAACACTTGGTATTAATCGTGCTACTCTTGCCAACCTTGAAGCTGGTGATCATCGTATTGTTGCAAATCATTTATTTGAGTTATGCATTATTCTTGATCTAAATATAAATGAAATTTTTAGTGATTATAAGAAAGCAAAATTAAGTGCTGAGCTTTCATTAGCACCTGATGTATTGAAGGAAGTTGTTACGACTTTTAATGAAAGGTCTAAGGAAGATTTATGAAACCAAGATATTTTCAAGTTGAAAAACTTGCTGAAAGTTTAAAGGGATATATTGAATCATACCCTGTAGATATAAAGTCTTTGTGTAAAAAGCTGTCGTTTGACTATCAGGAAACTTCTTTAGATGGAATAAGTGGTGCAGCTGTTAGCCAAGATGATTCAAAGGTTATTTTTATTAACTCAAGTGAGCCAGAATATCGAAAAAGATTTACGGGTGGGCATGAACTTTGTCACTTAATATTTCATACTTGTATTCCTGTAAATTATGACAAATCAGTTCCCTTAGTAATGTTGAGAGATAATAAGTCAGGTTCTAATTCAATCGATTGGAGAGAGAGAGAAGCAAATTATTTCTCAGCTTGCTTGCTAATGCCTAGGGATCTAGTAGAGGAAGAACTCAGGAGATTGAATAGTGATTCATTAGGAGAAGAGGCAATAGAAAAGCTATCGAATACTTTTGGAGTTTCAACTCAGGCAATGAGCATAAGATTAAATCAACTCAACTTAATCTTTCATTAATATTTAAATTATAAACTATTGAATTTATAGAAGTGTAAAAAATACATTCGGCCTGTCGATCCGTACTTCCTCAACTATGTTTGTTGAAACTTGAATTGGGGAATTTATGATTAAAACACTATCGCTGGTATTAGCTTTTATTAGTCTGAGCTTCGCTCCTATTATGGCCCAAGAGGCGCCATCATCTGCACAATCAATTGTGCCTGAACAGTCTTGTCATCAGGACTACGCCAAAAGAAGAAAGCATTTAGTTATTCGTGCCCTGGCCACACCAGTTATTGGTGTCGGTGTTGCAGCTCTTGGAATCGTTATTGGTGCAAACTTGGGAGTGGAAGGTAACGGCGGCTGGGATTCATTAGTGTATGCCATCATCGGTGGTTATATCGGAGTGATTGCAACAGTAGTCAGTGAGCTTAGAACAATCTATGAATTAATTAAGGCTAATTCCCTCGTCAAGATTATTGAAGAAGCCCATTTAATGGCCGGTAAAAGATTAGAAGCCTTGAAAAGATATGCCACTAGAAAGCTTGATCGTGAAGTTACTCTTAATGAAGTTTCAAATGCACTAACGAAAGCTGATATGAGCGGAATTCTTTGTGACGGATCGATGAGAGGTAAGTCACCTGATTCAAGACTTAAAAAACGCCTTGCTCGTAGAAAAGAAATTAACGCTTATTTGCTTAGAGCTTTAAGATAAGAAGTCAGAATAATTCTATTTTAAAAAATAAATAATATTTTCATTTAGTTTAACCTGGCTGTATTCATCGTTTAGAAAATTATCACTTATAAGACTGTAGTCTTTGTCATAATTATTGATAAAGACTACATACTCTTTTTCGACATGCTGTTCGTTTTGAGGGAAGTATTTTCTAAGATAATCCCAAGAATGCTCACCATACCAATCAACATTAATAAATGATATTTTGGGATTAAAGTCCTTCTTGTAAATATAATCTAATATCTCAAGCTTACGCTCAAGTGTCGCAAGATAGTATCCACCACCGCCCTGATTCTTTATTTTTATACAAATAGAAGTAAGAAAATAAAACTTCGTAATTAAAATAAATGAACAAAAAATAATCTTAACTTTTTTTCTTTTTCCAGAAATATCAAAACAATAAAGGGCTATTGAAATAAAAGTGATTGGTAATGCGTATATAAACCATTGGTGAGGAATTGATCTGTCATGAAAAAATAATGTGATCATAAAGGAGCTAAATACGCCGTAGACGAGGAATAAGTAGAGGAATAAGTAGTAGTCATTTTTAATTCTAAAAAATAAAAGTGATAAAATTAATAGAAAAAATTCTATAGAGATAAATTTGTTTTGGAATAAAGCACCTGTATTAATAGAGCTAACGTATGAATAATAATGATTGTTCGAAGGAAGTAAATTTAGAAAACGACTTAGTGAAGCGAAGTTAGAATTGTCATAAAAGCAAATAGCCGCAATAACTAACATGAGGGCTACATATATAGGTTTGTAACGAATGATATTCATCACTCTTTCATTTTTTATAAAATATAGAGAAAAGGAAGAGACAACAAATATGCCTAATACTAAAAAAATATATTTCAAATCAAGTTGAACAAGATATGGAATGTTTACAAGCATTAATATCGCGAAACTAATACTTAGATCAAAAATGAACCTTCTTTTGCTGAAAATGAATATTAATGTAAATAAAAATGGAAATAGGATAAATGAAGACATGTGAAAATGAGGGGTAAGTGACAGAAAAAATGTAGAGTAAAATAGATCAGTCGATTTCTTAGTTTTTATATACTTTATAAAAAAATAGATAAAGATGATCACCAAATTGGGTAGTAGTGTTACTTGCCAAGTTTTAAGTGAGTATAAAAAGACACTAGTACTTAAGAAAAAAAATAAAGAGAGAAAATATCCCAAATATTTGTGTTGAAGAATGCATCCAATTTTAATAATTACAAGATGAGTTATTAAGTTTAAAAAAAATATAAAACTTAGTATTGAATAATGAGATTGGTAGATTAAAAGTGGAATTGAGTTTAAGTATGCCGATAGAGTTGTATGATAAAAGTTTCCTGAAGATGAAATGGGACCTTTTAATGGATAAAAAATACCTCTTGAGATCTCAAGCGACATATTCGACCAGACTCCATCATCACTTGCAACCTGAGCAATATCTTTAAAGAAGAAAAAAACGAAAGTATAAAAAATTAGAATTAAATATGTGGGTAAGTTCTTGTTTAATGTGCGAATCAAAACGATTTAATAGGATTCGAGCAGATTAGGACAAGCAGAACTTAGTCCAAGTGAGCAGGCTTTCATTGTTAAGTTGCTCGCTTGAATCATATCGCCAGATCTCGCTTCAAGTTCAGCTAAAAGTGAACAGGCAACCGCTTCATTTTTATGACAAGCAAAGTTGTTGAAAATCTTGGCTGAAAAATCATAGCCATTGGCATAACTCCACTCACCTAAAAATGCTCCAAGAGGAACATCCATAACCTTGGCATGTTGAAGAAGAGTATATGGGCCAAAGGCCAATACGAGGGCAAGGATTGATAGTTTTGTTTTCATAGATATAGTCTGAACTAAAAAGAACGAAAAAAAAAGCGGGTTTGATCTGTACGTCCAAACCCGCTTCAAAAGCGAACTTCCAATCGAGCACTCCACACACAACACACACGTGGTACCCAGAACTAGGAGAGCCTCAACACACACACAGCGAGAACTACAGCAAGTACCACCAAGAGCGCTCAAGATCGAAAGTCTTATCTTTTATGAATGGGCTTATGGCCTGAGAAATAGGGCAAGAAAAGAGAGTTGGTAATATTTACACGGCTTATTTTTTTGAACGAAGCAGCTTAAAAAGCTGGTTTGCCGCCTGAAAAGGCGTTTGTTTGGAAGCGGCCACATCTGAAAGTGCCGATTGCCATTGACTTTTAAG
>CAYGRY010000094.1:0-8998 GCA_964352405.1 uncultured Halobacteriovorax sp. | reverse complement strand
ATCAACTGTAGGTGGTTCATCGTAATGTGTACAGAAATTACCAAAGTCTTCAGGATTTATATCTAGATAAAGCCACCTAACAGCTGCTTGATCATAGGATAAAGGTACTTGACCAAGTCTCATTTTAGCCCCAATCATGGCAAAATAATCAATGCTGATATAGTCCATTGATGATGTCGAAGGAATCACACTTGAAGGAATATTCAAAAGATTTAAATAGTTTTTGATCAGGTCATTGAAACTCCTAACAGAGTTAATATTGCTCTGAGTACTAGCAGCAAAGTTATGGCGAAGACCTAAAGTATGGCCAATTTCATGCGCCAATGTATGGGTAAGATAATCGAGAACGACTTGATCAAGATTTGTATTGTTAACGTTGGGGAATTTTTCTTCAAAATATTTCTTCCCCCATTCCTTGAAACCTGAAGGCACATAAATATATGAAGAAACAATATGACCATTTTCAGGGTTTAAACTAAAAATCCCCCTAGCTCCTCCATCATCATCACGATTCGAAAGGTAATCGATATAATTGGTGCCAATCTTAAGAGCTTGATCTTTACTTGAGGCTTTCTTTAAAAAAATAAGTTCTTTTCCAAGCGCCTTATTCCAATATTGTACTGCTGCCTTAAGAGATGGCATTAAATCTTGGGGGAAGTTTTCGTCGTAAAGATAAGTTGCAGGCAATGATTGCTTAGATGAGAAAATCTCATTATTAATGTTTGGAAAGGTTCCATAAAATCCAACCTGATCTGCTTTAGAGTGGTTTTTAAAAGTAAAATCAATAGCAGGATCTCTTGAGATTTGAAAAGTCACTCGCACGTATCCAGGGACATTTAAATCAACAGCGGCCAATAAATTAGTCTTTGAATTATCAATTATTTTAAAAGATTTAAAATAAGACGCGGGAATAATATTTCTTTTTAACTGAGGATGGCCTAGATCGAGCTCGGTTTTATAGATTGAAGATTGATAATTAAGTGAAGTTAACCCTTTTTCAAAATCAACCACGTACCCTTCATCATTTTTGCTTATAATATCAAACTGATAACGAAGTTCCTTATTATCACTTTCTAAAATGAGCTGGTTTGCGTAAAAATAAAATGAAACCGAATAGGCTTTTGAATAATTAGAAATTCCATCGGATTTAAGTATTATTGAATTGAAAATCAATTTTTGAGTTAGAAAGTCTTTTGCTATTAAGACATCTGCAAACGCAGTAGACATTAAACTAGCAATTATCATAAAAAGATAAGTTATTGACTTCATTGAAATCCCCTTTGAATTTAATTCAGCATAAAACTTATTTATTTTTTAAAAGGGGAAACGATAACTTGATGTAATAATTACAACTTACAATGAAGTTAAATGATTGTTTTTCTAAAGATACTCAGATTGCATTCATGAGAAAGTTCTTTAAAGACCTCTACTCCCCTTGTTGAGTGACCTTTCTCGTCAATCGGCGGCGAATAGACAGCAATACCAAACTCTCCTGGAACGACTCCAAAAATCGCACCACTGACTCCACTTTTGGCCGGAACGCCGATGGAGTAAGCCCATTCACCAGATGAATCATACATGCCACAGGTAAACATTAAACTTAAGACATCTCCAACATACTTTGAAGGAATCGCCGATTGTTTTGTATTAGGATTAACACCAGAATTTGCCAGTGTCGCGGCCATCATACTTAAGTCTTTTGTATCGACTAAGATTGAACATTGTTTAAAGTACAAATCGAGAGTTTCATCGATTTTTTCATCGATCACATCGAAGTGTCTCAAGAGATGTGCAATCGAACGATTCCTGTGCGCCGTGAGTTTTTCTGACTCAAAGACATCATTACTAATTTCTAATTGATGACCAGCAAACGCTTCAAACATCGACATCATATTTGATTCACGGTTTTTAAAATTATTACCTTTGATTAAGGAGCTGATCGCGATGGCACCAGAGTTAATCATCGGATTATAAGGTCTATGAGTTTTCTTTTCTAATTCAACGATTGAATTAAATGCTTCTCCAGTTGGCTCGACCCCAACTTTAGAAATAACTTCTTCTCTTCCATACCCTGCTAGGGCCATTCCATAAATAAATGGTTTAGAGGTTGATTGAAGTGTGAATTGTTTATCAAAATCTCCGGCACAAAATTGCTCACCATTAACAGTCGTAATAACAATACCGAAATCTTGAGCGTTAGCTTTGGCAAGTTCTGGAATATAACTGGCAGGTTTTCCTGTCGACAACGAGCGGTATTTATTGTGGAGTAATTCGATTAGTGTTTGCATAGAGCTAATCTATACTGCTCAAATCAAGCTATCAACATCGATTTCAGATTTATCCGACCAGAGTGCTCTCTTCTGTCAAAAAAAGTTAGATGAATTATGCCAGATCTTTTTTTGTAAGCCTCATAATAGAGTCATGAAAAGCTTGCTCCTTACGCTACTATTCCTCTCCTTTCATAGTCTCCATGCAGGATTAGTGCCTATTGATGAGGTTTTCTCCCCTTCAGATTTAAATTATCCGCCTTCTAAATATTTTAAAGTTGCTGTATTACAATGGGCCAATCCTATTGATACACCCGTTGATGTCAGCACCGCAAAAGCTGAACAGTACAAGGCAACGAATCGTGGAATCATCGCTGACTATATTGAGCAAGCCAGCCAAAATGGCGCTAAGCTTTTCGTCACTCCATAGATGGCCGTTGTCGGCTATCCTTATCAGCCACAATACGGTGATAACTTCGCTTCAATTGCTCAGGCCAAACCCTATGCAGAATATAAGGATGGAGCAACCTTTGAATATTTTAAAGAAATCGCCGCACGTTTTGAAATGTATTTGCATATTGCCTTTCTTGAAAAGATCCAAGGTCAAGACAAATTTTTTAACTCAGTCATGGTGATTTCTCCAAGAGGAGAGCTAATAACGACTTATCACAAGCAAAATCTCTTTGGCGGCGAAAATCGTTTTATTAAAAGTGGATCAGGTGCCAAAACTTATGACTCACCGGCCGGCTCCATTGGTCTTGGAGTTTGCGCAGATATTTATGATTCTAAATTTTTATCTCAATATAAAAGTTTAAAAATCGATGCTCTATCACTGTCTTCTTCTTGGACTATTCATAACTCCGCTTACGGCTACTATACTCGAGCAGCAAAAAATATCGATACAATTATCATGGGATCTAATCATAGCTACTTTCCCGATACTGGTGTGGTTAATGCTAATGGTAGTAAGCAGTCTCACATCAGACAAAGCACAGGTATTGCTTATGGATTCCTACCACTTAGAGATTAAAAACTTAGTCATTTGTTAGACTAGACATTGAAGTGATCGAATCTGATTCATTTTATTTTATCATATGCAATAGTCAGGCATGGGAATTTCAAGAGAACTTAAAAATGAATGGTCACAGCTAAGCGATGAAGACAAAGGCCGCATTGTTCGTATGGCCTGGGAAGATCGCACTTGCTTTGATTCTATTCAAATCCAATTTGGACTGACTCCAAACGAAGTCGTTAAGTTTATGCGCACTCAGCTTGATGAAAAAAGCTACACAAGGTGGCGAAGAAGAGCGAGTGGGCAGGGTCACCTTAAGCACGCTAAAAAAAGACCTGAAGGCATTTCGCGTTTTAAATGTAAAACACAAAGGCTTGACGGAAGTATTAAGGGGCGAAAATAACTTTCAGTCAACGCACATCGACCGGCTAAATGTGTTGAAACTATTTTAATTTTGTATAAATCTGTCATTTGTTTCTTGGATTTAAGAAAATCTTTCCTTTGAAATCACGTCTCTGATACGTTTTAAAGACGTCACTTATTTTATTTAAGTGAAAAGTACCGCTAGCTTCAAGTTGGAGCCGATTATGATTTTTAATCTCAATTAGCTCAATCATTCGTTCAACTGATTTTTTTACAATAAAAGTGACCGCATGAATATTCCATCTAGTAGCAGCCTCTAATATTGCTGAAGCTGAATAGCTAGGAACAGTTATAATGTTTTTAATCTTATCTTTATGCTGTTTCATAAGAGTCAGCATAAATTCACCACCGACTAAGTCAATCAAATCTATCTCCATATTATTGTCAAAAAAAAGATTAATATCCTCAATTGAAATAGGAGTGATCGATTCATAACAAGAAAGATATTTAAGCCCTTGAAGATCTCTGAATGTTCCAAAAGTATGTCGACCAAAATACTTAGTAATATTAATTAGGCTAAACCCCACTCCTCCTGTTGCACCCAAAATTAGAATTGGTTTATTAGAGTTACGAATGCTTTCATACGCTTCAAGAGCTGTAAGACCTGATAGACAGCAAGTAAGCGCCAGTTTCGCATTCATACTTTCAGGTACCAAGACGAGTTGATCCTCTCTTGCCACACTATGAGTTGCATATCCACCACCCAGAAATGGAAAACCCAGCATGCCGCAAACACGCTCACCTATCTTAAATTTTTGGCAGTTAGGCCCAATTTTAATCACACGTCCACAAATATCAAAACCCGGAGTCCAAGGAAAATTGTCCTTAACATGCCGTGAAATAAGGTTCTCTCCTTCCACAATTTTATAATCGACAGGATTAAACCCCATCATCTCATGTTCGATGATTAAGGTATCATTGATCGGTTCAGGGATTGAGAAATCGACCAAAGGGAATTCTTGATTGAAGCCAAACTTATTTATACAAATTCTTTTCATGTTTTTCTTTCACTTTATATTTAATTAATATGAGTTCCAACACACTTAGCCGGATGCAATTTGTTATGCTGAGACATAATTTACTGGGTCTTTTCGGTTAGCAGTGGGTCCGCCATGAAGGGAGAAGAACCAAACCTTTAGTTGTTAATATTACTGAAATAAAAAAACCTCTGATCACTTGCGCTTTCAGAGGCTTTTATAAATGGAGGAGACGGGCGGATTTGAACCGCCGGCTTTACGGTTTTGCAAACCGTTCCATTGGGCCACTCTGGCACGTCTCCAATACGGTCAAACTAGGTGATCCCTATATTAGGGTTTTTCTGAATAAAGTCAACAGTTTAGCTGTGCGGCAAAAAGGAAACCCCCGCTGCAGATATTCCACAACGAGGGTTTGTCTTAACCACGGCCTTTTAATATCGCGAGGATTAGGCTTCGCGGATAACGTATTTATCTTTTCCGGCATCAACCATTTCTTTAAGTTCTTTACCAACTTTAAAGAATGGGACTTTCTTAGGTGGAACCTTAACGACCTTACCAGTCTTCGGGTTTCTCCCCTCATAGGCTTTGTAATTGCGGTTAGCAAATGAGCCAAAGCCACGTATCTCAATGCGCTCATCGCCGTATAACGCCTTAATCATGGCATCAAACGTGATGTTAATAACTGTTTCAGATTGCTTGTGGGTCAAATTCGCTTGCTTTTCGATGGCCGCGATTAGATCTGCCTTCGTCATATAAACTCCTTAAGGTCTATTTGCTTACTTGGGACTTCTCGGTAAATGCCTGAGATTACTTAAGCCCAAAGTTCGTGGCAGTTGTTAGTATAAGCCCAAATAGCATTTTCGACCTAACTGATTGAAATTACGTAAATATAGAGTCTTAACATTAGACTCACCTATTAACCGTCTAAAATAGTTAAAAGGACTTAAAGGTTGGAAGCAAAAAACCCGAAAAACATATAAGAAACGGAGTTTTACAAAAAAATGTTACGAACTAAGGCCATTAAACTTTTAGCGCTACTGCCAATCTTGGTAGTCATAAGTGCGTGCGTAAGTGAAGGTGGACGAAAAGGCAGACCTCTCATTGCTGACTTTTCAATTGGTGGTTCAACAAACTCTGATGGACTAGAAATTTGTAATGATTTTTTTGATCCTGCGACAGGCATTTGTAGAACAACCGCCTGCCCTAGTAACACTCATGCGGCCGATACAGATGAGAGAGCTGATTTAAAAGCCGATTTTTTACAACAGAAAATTGATCTTGACCCAAGTGATACTGCAACTGCAGAACTCATCGATTTTGTTCTTTCAAATTTTGATGTTCAAAATACTATTTGTGCTGAAGGAAGTGGGATCAAGCGTCCGGATCGCCAAGTCTTTATTAAAAATGATTATTGTTCATGTAATAATGGTGTGCCGGATATTCTAAATAATTGTACGGCTTTTTGTGCAACGAAACCGAATACAAATGCGCAGCCAGTTCTTTTTGGTAGTGTGACTCTAGGCCCAGATATTCTTCTTAATGACGAACTTGGAAGTTTAGAAAAATGGTGTAACCAACCCCTAACAGGAACTAACCTTCCTGCACCCAGATGTGTGCTTAGATTGTTCGATGCTAATAGTAATACGATCGATTTAGATATTAGTATTCCTGCAAACTCAAATACATTCAGCGCGAACTTAGGAAGTCTTTCAGTTGAGACTCCTTATGTTGCACAAATTGTAGAGACACAATCAACATCAAATGCTGGATCAGATGAATTTCAACTTTATCGTATTCCTGCTCCAACAGGTCCTGGAACAGTTGGGCCATTAAAGATTATGCCTATCTCTCAGTACACATGTGTGAATTGGGCGGGAAATATTATTGGAACAAATATTTCTTATGATGCCATGGTTAAATTATATTTTAACTTCCCATCGAATCAAGAACCTATTCCAATTCTAAATGCTAATAGTGGTGGTAACCAAGTCAGTACTTATTGTCATGATGTTCAGCTTTATGGACTAAGTGATGGACCTCTGTTCCCACGATTAGAACTTATTCCACAGCATTTTAGTCTTTGGGATTTTTCTGATACTCGTTTTGCAGATATTAGTCCTACGGATGGTAAATCGGATATTAACCAGACAATTATTGATCGATTGCAAACTGAATATAATGTTAGTTTTGCAACTCAGGTTTTTAATATTATCAATCTTAATACAAGACCTAATACAGGCAATGCTCAAATTCCAGCATCAACTCCTGGCGGTTTCTTCATGGTTCCATGGATTAGCCCAACAACAGGACGTGGATTCTGTCCAAAACAAGCCGATTACAATGGCACCAACCCTGTCTTTAAAGTCATCAAAGACTACGTAGGAGTTGATACAGAAGGTCTCTATATCGCGCTTAAACAGCCTGAGCTTCTGACTCTACCTGATGGCTCTACATCTGAAGCACCGTCATCATTCCTCTTTATTAGAGAAAATCTTTTAAAGCAGATTTGGTTTTACAATGAAAATAATCAAATGTTGATTCCAAATGAAGTCACTGCAGGTCAAAAAACTATTCACTTCTATTGGCCAGCTGATACTCAAGACCCATACACCAAAAAGGATTATCAGCGCATTTTCACTATTCGTGGCGCCAATGATCTTAACAACTCTGGCTCAAACCAAATACCGACAACCATATCGCCATCTGATAAGCGCTTAGGTTGTATCCCTGCTCTAAATTAAAGAAAGTTTTTCTGAACTAAATTCCAAGTTGGCGATAGATTTTCGCCGTAAAAATAAATGATGACCCCAAGTCGAATCGCACTCATAAAAGAAAAACGCCAAAAAAAACGTACAATTCTCATCATGGCTCCAGACTTTAAATTCTTTGCACGATGAAGTTTTTTAAAGATATGCCCAATAAGAAAAAGCAAAATATTAAAAACAAAAAAAGCACTAAGCTTCTTTTTGTCATTAATAATATTAGCAACTTTTTGTAAGGCTTGATCGTCGCGAATAAGGTCATCAAGAAAATCAATAAATTTCGGCGAGTTAACGACGGGTTTACCTTCAAGTTTTTTTCTAAGGTGTTCTTTAGTCGTTTCAGAAGACTCGTTACGGTAAGGAGCCAGCATCTCATCAATATTAAATGTTAACTTTTTATCTGAAGTAGAATCGGCACTTGTGGGATCAGCAAGCTTTAAAAGCTTTTCTTGAGCCTCTTGAGTCGCCTGCTCAAGCTCGACTCTATCGCGCTCCATTTGCTTCATAAGCTCTTCAGTATCATCTGCCAGCACAAGATTTGTACTGGCAAAAGCGACTAAGAAAAATAAAAGATTAAGACTAAGCTTGAACACGTTTTGCGGCAGCAGCACTACCCGTTCTATCAAAAAGAAGAGCCACTGGTGCAGCAACGAATAATGAAGAATAACTTCCTACAACCACACCAACTGTCACTGCTAAGAAGAAATCGTGAACCGCTGGTCCACCTGAATAGAACATTGTAAGAGCAACAAAAAGTGTCGTTGCTGAAGTTAATAATGTTCTTGAAAGCGTGTCATTAAGAGCTAAATTAATAATCTGAGCTAATGATCTTTCATCCATATTTTCATATTCACGAACACGGTCATAAATAACAACCGTATCGTTCACTGAGTAACCAATAACGGCAAGAACAGCAGCAACAGTTTGAAGCGTAAACTCAGTTCCAGTGATGGCATAAATGCCAAGAACGATAGCGACGTCATGAAAAACGGCCACAATAGCACCTGGAGCATATTTAAACTCAAAGCGAAGAGCAACGTAGATCATAATGGCTAACAAGGCCCAAAACATGGCTTGAAATCCAGATAAACGAAGCTGTGCACCAGCTTTAGGTCCAACGATATCAACCTTAACAATTTCCATTTTATCAGCTGAGTATGCCGTCGTTAAAGATAATGAAACTGCATCAGAGACTTCATTGAGATTAGACTCATCACCTGCAACTTTTACTAAATACATATTATCGGCTTCATCACCATAAGATTGAACAACAGCGTTGCCGTAGCCACTACCACTAAGTGTTGATCTTAAGTCTTCAAGTTTCATTGTTTCAGTAAACTTGATTTGAAGTTCCGCGCCCCCTCTAAAGTCGACTCCGTATTGCATTTTAGTCGCTGCCAGCCAAATCGACACTGCAACTAAAATAAACGAGATGACTGAAGTGATTTTAAAACAGCCAGAAAAGTTAAATTTTGGATTTTTAATAATTTCAAAAAACATAGTTTTTCCTTAAATACTTAGGTCTTGGCCTTCAGTTTTATTCATATAAAGTTCAAA
>CAYGRY010000093.1:0-9037 GCA_964352405.1 uncultured Halobacteriovorax sp. | reverse complement strand
TTAACGCTTCAGTTGATGGCGATAATATTGTGGTGAAAAAAGATATCAATCTTGGCTGTGCCGTTGCAGTTCCTGGAAATGGTCTTGTTGTTCCTAATATCAGAAATGCTGATAGCCTAAATATTACTGGTATCGCTCGTAAGGTGAATGAGCTCGCTCAGAAAGCTCGCAACAAAAAACTTACGATGGATGATCTAACGGGTGGAACGTTTACGTTCACTAACGTTGGCTCTTTTGGAACGCTGATGGCGACTCCAGTCATTCTTCAACCACAAGTTGGTATCTTCGCTTCAGGCGTTATTAAGAAGCGCGCGATGGTGATGGATGATGACATGATCGCTATTCGTAGCATGATGTATGGAACTCATACTTACGATCACCGCTTAGTTGATGGTGAACTTGGTGGTAAGTTCTTAGCTTCGGTTAAGCATCACCTTGAGAATATGGATCACAACAGCTTATTCTAATCAAAACGCCCTACGGGGCGTTTTTTCTTCCTTCTTTTACGCAGGCTGCAGTTTTTCTTTTCATGACCTTATGAACTAATAAACAGGCTTTTTTAGAATCAAAGTTTAAAGCACCTTCAGGGAGAATCTTTTGAAATTCTTCTTTCAATTCATCTGGGCTTGGACAACGACGATTAAGCTCTCCCACTTCAGGAGCAGCATCAACGAGAGTATCTTTAAGGTCGTCTAGTGCTACGTACACATCATCACTCTGACAAATTCTTTTTTTGTCACCCAAGATTGAATGAGTAATTTCTTGAACTTCCTCATCATCACAAATAGATGGATCTTCATAAATAATTTGTATTCTATTTTCATAGTTTTCAGCGCGAACTCGATCAAGTTGATCACTCATGCGATGAAAAATTTCAGATGTTAAATCATGTGCAAATTCTTTACGTAGACTTGCTTGCTTGTCATCTTGAATTCGATTGAGTCTAGCATCAGTCTTGTGGACAAAGACTTGATGTAATTTATAACTTAAATACGTATAGGTCTGAGGAGGAAGCTCTTCTTCACACGCTTGGGCGTAAACACCAACACTATGAAAAATTATGACGAATGACGAAATGGCGTTTATTAAAATATTCATTCATTAATCATAGGCTTAAATGACTTTCCTACATAATTACTGAGACTTAGAGCAAGATTACTGCCTTTGAAACTAGCCATTTATGGGTACACGTAGCTTTTAAGAGTGCCCTTGCTCCATTGATCCAAGTCATACCACTGGTCATCATGATTACAGCTTTCTATGGTAGACCATGATTCTTTAAGTCCTCTCATCGTTGCCTGACAGACTCTTTTGGGCCCAACATTTAAAGCATCATCAGTCATATATCTTCTGAAAATATTATTGATGTTTGTATTTGGGTAGCAAGTCGAATCTAAGGTAAGACCTGAAGCATATATTTTTGAAACATCGGGCTCAATAATTTCTTGATTTAAAACATTATTATTTTTTGCTTCACAAAAACGACGAACGTTATTTTGCACTTCTGAAACCTTTTTAATAAATTTATCATCTTCGCACAAATCGACTTGATCAAGAGAGCGATAAACTAGAAAAATCGCAGGCTCTTGATGAAAGGGATTATCATTTTTACTGCCATTAGGTGATGTCTTATATTCTTTAAAAGCCTTGTCTCTTAACTTTTGTCCCCAGCTACTGCAATCAAGATGACCCTTAATTGCTTGAGCTACAATTATATGGATAACGAATGAAGGATCAGAACATAAGCTGGGGGCAGCTCTAACTTGAAATAACAAGAGCTGATTTTATAGTAAAATGCAAAAGAGTTTTACTTTCATTTAGGAGGTCCTGAAACTTCAACAAAGTTTCCTTTAGCCCATTCTCTCATATCGACGAAACGGCCATGAGTTGCGCACGACTTTATTTCTTCCCAAGATTCTGTTATTCCTCTCCATGCAGCATTGCAAAGTCTTTCAGGACCTACATCATAAGCATTTGCGACTTGGTGTTTTTTAAAATATGTACCTAGTTGGTCCATCGGAAAGCATGTTTCAGAAAAAACGATACCTGAACTATCTCTTAGAAAATTTTCTGATGAAAAATCATGACGCCCAATCTTGATTACTGCAAATGGATTTCCAGAATTGATACATTGATTTCGTACATTTTTTTGTATTTCTTCAATCTCTTTTAATAGCCATGATTCTTTACACGGATTAAATTCATTTCGAATTCGATATAATTTAAAAAAACCTTTCTCGTTATGAATCAAAGACATATTTAAACTATGTTGAGCACCTTCTCTATTATTTCCGCCAATAAAACTTTTAACCATCGGCGCATTATGCTTAATAGCCGTTTGATGTGATTTTTTGGATGCCTTTGAACTTCGTTGAAGTCTAGAAAATCTTTGAGCAATTTGCACATGAATCGAAAGTGAAGCCATTGCACAAGTGTCTGGCCTGGATTGAGGTGTTGCCGCTGCAATGGCAATAGGAAGAATGAGTTCAAGTAAGCCCATATGAAATCATAAGCTTAATCAAAACTTTGACATAATTACTGATAGTTAGAGACTAGTTACAGCCTTTAGAAGTTGTCGATTGAATCAACTAAGTCAGGCATATCGATGAAAGGGTTACGATTGCCTTGAATGTAATGAATAGTATCGTTACGTTCCATTTCTTCTGCATCGACAGGATCGGCTTTGTGCCACTCTTTTAGAGTTCTTTCTTGGCGTTCGCTGATTGGTAATTGGTAGCGAACTGAGAAATAGAATAATGATCTAGCAACGTTACCTTTGTGCTCGCTTGGTGGTTCGAAATAGTGACCACCACCATTTGATCTTTCGCCGCCAACTGCAGAAGGCTCACAAAGACCTGAGTCTTCATTATTAACTTCACCGAACTCGTAATTTCCACGAACACTATTGGCACGGGAGTTAGTTGGGTAAAGATGATGGATGTCTGATTTTTGCATCTCACTTGGAAAGCGTGAGTTGAATTTACTCTGTGGCCAAGTGTGCTCGCAGTTAATATCAGCATGATTAGGAATACGATCTGGGCCAACACCAACTCTGTTGTCATACTGAACGCGACAGTAAACGTCTTTAACGTAGTAGCTACCGTTTTCAGTTTGTTCTAAATGAAGTTTACCAAACATAACTTTTCTAGCAGCGGTATAACCAAGAACACGCTGAGAGTAACAACGGCCTTGTCCTTGTCCACAATTGCTAACAAGGATGTCTTCATTTTTGCCACCAACATGTTTCATATCAAGAACTTTAAAGATCTCTTCTTTAAGTTCATTGTTTTTGATGTCGTGCATTTTTGATTTAAATTCGGCAGGGTAGTAAGTGCTAAGTGCATTAGCAGCTGGGATAAGGGCAAAGAGGATAACTAAGAGGCTAAGGGTCTTCACAGTGGAACCTTCTTCTAGTTTAAAGCCGGGGCTTTGTTCATTCGCGGGCCCATCATACAAAAAAGTATTACTTTTGCTAATACCTTTTTTAAGTTTGAGCTAATTAGATTCGATATTTGTGTATTTTCAGTTACTTACAAAAAAGATCAAGAATTCCTTGGCGAAAGCAAAATCGTCAAGCTATAAAGTCGCACCTTTTCAGGAGTATTTTAATGAAGATTTTAGCCTTTTTAGGCCTATTGGCCGTTTCTCTAAGCTTTAATGCCCAAGCCGACTCAGCTGTTGAGTGCCTTGAAATTCTTACTCATAACAATGCTTCAGATAGCTTTGCCTACACTTTAAACGTTGATGAGATCAATGATCGTTATTTTGGTAATGACCACCTTGCTTCTGGTATTCATTACGTTAAAGCGATGCTTGAGAAAAAAGGCTGTAGCCGTTCACAAGTTAATTTCGGCAGAGGAGCACTTGGTCGTTCTAAATCACGTTGCCAAATGCTAGCTCCACACATTCCAACTTCAATGGCTTGTTATATTGAATCAAACCTTGGTTATTTCTTTGTTACACGTGACCAAATGACGAAGGTTCACGTTGTCTATAATCGTTGGGATTAATAACTGACTTTTTTAATTTTAAATTTAAATAGATCGATAAGGAGACATGAAAATTGTCTCCTTTTTTTTGGTTCTCTTTCTTGTTGCTGGGTGTGGAAACAAACACTCAGAAGTTGAAATCATCCTAATCGATAGGCAAAGTGAAGAGAACTTAAAGCTTCTTTATAAGTCTATGTCATTGATGGAAATCGAAGTGGTCTACGAGCCTAGTGCAACTCCTTACGCTGGGAATCGCTCTAACGGCAAACCATATTGGGATATTTTTGAATCTAATATAAAAGAAGTCTTTAAGAACCGTGAGGGTGAATACTCACTTGTTGTACCAAAAACACTTGATCAAATGACGGCAATTCCAGCGCAGAATAAATCAACTTGGAGTATTGAAGATCTTCAGGCCCTAGAAAGTAAATATCGAAAATCAATCACTTCAGGCACACAGGCTTCAGTTTTTGTGGTTTTTATAAACGGATATTACTCTCAAGAGGGAGTCACTAGTCCGGGGATTGTTGGGGTCAGCATTGCGGGGACAACTTTAATTGCTATCTTTAAAGACGTTGTTGATAATGCTTCTCAAGGTTCACCATCTACTGTTGCAAGATTCATGGAGCAATCAACTCTAGTGCATGAGTTTGGTCACGTCGTGGGCCTCGTTGATAATGGTCTTAATATGTCGACGCCTCATAAAGACGTTGAGCATGGCAATCACTGCGATAATCCAAATTGTGTCATGTACTGGAAGAATGAAGGAAAGTCAGATCTGCTGCTTTTTGTTCAGCAGATCATGCTTAGTGGAAATAATATTATGTACGATCAAAATTGCTTAGAAGACACCAAAGGATATTCCCCTTAGCTTACTGTCTTGATAAAAGAATCTCCATTCCTCTGGCTATAATTCTATCTTTTGCACTTGAAGCACTGTTTGCCATACTCATTAGATTAGTCTGATTAAGGTCAGTCACCAACTCAAGAGTAGATAACAAGTAAACGTCTAGAGAACCGTAAGAGAAGAAACCTTTCATTGTTAAAGCGTTGGCAACAGTTAGATTATTTACCTTTTTAAGACCACTCGTTACAAACTCTTGCGTCTTATTCGAAGACGCTCTTGCTATTTGGATAAGCTCAGCCGTTGATAGAGTTGAAGCTTTCTTTAGATAAAAATCAAGAACAAAGTCTTTGTTTCCGTAAGAAAGAGTTGCTGCCAATCTTAAGATATTTTGTTGATTAAGATCACTAATTTTAGAGAGATACTGAGTTCTAACACTGTCAGCAATATTCGAACTTCTTGAAGCTAGTGTAAGGATCTGATCTGTTGTTAAGTTGTCCTGAGAGTCAATGAAACGTTTAATCACGATATCTTTGTTGCCATACGAAAGAGCATTAACAAGAGTAAGAGTTGCCTGAAGATTAAACGGACTAACTTTTGCTAGATTCGCCATCATCATCGAAGTACCCTGGCTATTAGCCTTCTTCGCTAAACGGATAATGTCTTCAGCTGAAATTGTCGTTGTGTATTTGTTAATGAAAGACATCATTATAGTGTCTTTGGCTCCATAAGATGCAGCATTCATTAAAGAAATGATCGTGTCGACAGACATATCATTGATAAGCTCAAGGTTGGTACTCAAAATTGTGTTGCCGTCTTGATTGGCAGCGCGAGCAATCACGATAATTTGGGCAGAAGAAAGACTTGGCTTAAAGGCTTTTAAATAATTAGAAATAACAAGGTCTTTACCACCGTAATTGGCAGCATTGGCGATAAGAGCAATATTATTAGGATTAAGGTCTGTTACAGAAGAAAGATGATTCGCTAAAATTGAATTTCCTTCTTGATTAGCAGCTTTGGCTAAAGCAATGATCTGTGAGGTTGTTGCTTGTCCTTGAAAACGAGTCAAAAAGTTATTAATGACGACGTCTTTTCCGCCGTAGCTAGCATTATTGGCAAGGGCCACAGTTGAAATTGCATTTAAATCATTTAGTTTACCCATGTAATTGGCAAGAATACTGTTACGCTCTTGATTTGAGTTTTTAGCGATGGCAATCAGTTGGGCAGCTGAGATTTTATTCGTTAGCGCATCTAAGTAAACCTTTGCAGCAACATCTTTTCCACCGTAAGAAGCAAGAGCTATAACACTAGCAGCTTGTTCTGGAGAAAGATTCGTAATCTTATTGATATTAGCAGCAATCAAACTATTCTTTTCAGAATTTGCTTTTGAAATCAATTTTGTGAAGTTGTCATAGCTTACTTCATCATTCAATGAGAAAAACTTTTTAAGAACTAAGTCTTTTGTTCCATAGGTCGAAACATCTAGTAATAAAGAGGCTTGATCAGCATTTATAGAATCAAGTTTATTAATACCTGCTGCTACGATTTCATTTTTAATATCTGGTGCGCGTTTAACAAGCATCATAAGTTCTTCAACTTGAAGATCTTTAAGTTTTGCAACCCCACGAGCAAAAAGCTCTCCAAGGCCTTGGTTACGCTCTTTGAAAAATTCATCAGCAGCTTCAAGGATTGTGTCTAGAGTAACTTCTCCCTTAAGTTCGATAAGCTGAAGTGTAGTTCTACCAGCAAGGCTAAAGGCACCTGACTTATTGGCAGCATTAATTAAGGCGAGCTTGTCCTCGACCTCTTTAAATTCGTGAGCTTCAATTAATTTATTAAAGATGATGCTACTTGATAGATCGCTTGTGAATGGAATTGCTCTTGAGGCGAGACTTAGAGCTTGAGTTCTTGATTCTTTTTTAAGATCGATTTTATCATTAATAGCTTCTAATAAGATCGCATTGGCAAATGAAGCCCACTCTCTTTGTTGGTGAAATTCTTTAACAAGTCTTTCGTTAAGTTCAGCATCTGGTTCTTCCGATGCATTATTCTCGGCGACTTGATCATAGATATCATTGATAGTTTCTTTTTGTGCAAAATTGGCATCCATAAAAGCCATGATCTGAGCAGCGTTCAATTTTTTTGAGCTTTCAAAAACATGACGAACTCGTGCGTGATAAGAATCTGAAGCGCGACGAATTTCGCTTAATTGAATAGCTAAATCAGCTGGATTTTCAGCAGTGAGGATATCATCAAGAATACTGTCATCAACCGGCCTGTCGCCAACGAAGTCAATATTGATCATCGCGCGAGCCGTGGCTTCTTCTAGTGAAAATGGTAATTTGGTATCATCGTTAAACTTAGCCTTTTCTAATTTAGCATCAGTCAAAAAAGCAGCAGATAGGTCTGTTGCAATAAGGTTGGCTCCAGTTAAATCCGCTCCTGATAAATCTTTATTAGAAAAATCAAGGCCATTGATTTGAATCCCTCTTAAGTTGGCATACTTCAAATCAGCGTTATCGATCTTGCGTTGTCTAAAGAGCTTGATGGCCGTGATGTCCCCACATTCACCAAAAAATCCCTTGTTAAATCCTTGGTCACCTTTTTGATTAATACACTGACTTGTTCCAACGTGGTAACGAAAGCCAGAGTCTTTTGCCATTGCAACGGCACTAGAAAGTGATGCAGCTACATAGAATGCAGCAATGATATTGCGTGTACGCATGGAGGCTCCCCAAATGATTCTGATAAAAGATAAGATATATTACTTTGGGTGTGCCGCATTATAAAGTCGTCTTGTAAAGTTTACTGAGCACTATTCCAAAGTGCCGCTAGACGCTCTTTTAAACGCTTTTCTAGACCAAAATCTGTGGGCTTATAGAACTGTGGGATCTTTTGCTGGCTATAGGATTGCTCTACAAAGGAGCCAGGGTAGCTTGGAGGATACTTATAATTAGCATTATCGGGATGATGATTTCTTAAATGAGTCGGTACTTCAATCGTTGGATTTTCCTGCACAAACTCGAGAGCAGCGTTGATGCCATTATAAGCGGCATTACTTTTAACAGTACTGGCTAGATAAGTAGTTGCTTGGCCAAGTGGGATGCGTGCTTCAGGCATACCAATTTTTTCAACGGTATGAAGGGCATTAACGGCTAGCTGAAGGGCAGTTGGATCAGCATTGCCTACATCTTCACTGGCAAAGATGACTAATCGTCTTGCGATAAAGACTGGGTCTTCTCCGCCATCGATCATGACGGCCAACCACAAAAGGGCAGCTTGAGGGTCACTTCCGCGCATGGATTTAATAAATGCTGAGATAACATCGTAATGACGGTTTTGATTACGATCATAATCGCGAACGTTTTCTAGGATAAGTCTTTTAACTTCATTCGTATCGGTGACATTTGAAGCGGCGGCAATCTCAAGTGTGCCAAGCGCTGCTCGCGCATCACCCGAAGCATAATCAGCAATCGTTTCTAAAACATTAACTGGAAGATTGAGTTCAAACTTTTGATTGGCATCTTTTAAAATAGAAACTAGAGCAGACTCAGTCAGCTTTTTTAATTCAATAATTTTTACGCGAGAAATAAGAGCACGATTTACACTTGATCTTGGATTTTCTGTAGTAGCTCCAATAAAAGTAAACTCACCAGCTTCCACATAAGGAAGAAGGGCATCCTGTTGAGCTTTATTAAAACGGTGAATTTCATCGACAAAAATAATAGATTCACGTTTAAGTGATTTTTTCATATCGAGTGCGGAGGCAATTAATTTTTTTAAATCAGCAACACCACCAAGAACAGCATTAAAGCGGTAAAGATCTTTACCACTTTGTTTCGCCAGTAAAGCGGCGAGAGTCGTTTTACCCGTACCAGGAGGTCCCCATAAAATAAGGCTTGGAAAATTCTTTGATTTTAGAAAACTAAAGCGTTCAAAGACATGGTCTTGGCCATGGAAGAATTCCAATGAATCTGGCCGGGCTTTATGGGCGAGGGGTTGATTTTGCGGCGCGGAATCGGCTGTTTGAGCGATAATTGGCTCGTCTTCATCAAAAAAGGTGCTTTGTTGGTCATTTTTCCTGCTCATATCCCTTTATTACATTGACTGAAGCGTGATTGCATCCTAATTTACCCGGACAAGAAATTGTAGCCTTTTGCGCCTGGTTTCTGGGCCTTAATGAACGAAAGAGGAGGTGATCTGA
>CAYGRY010000092.1:0-9208 GCA_964352405.1 uncultured Halobacteriovorax sp. | reverse complement strand
TTGGTGAATCCATAATGGTGAAGCGCTATACAGTCCATGTAACCCTCGCACAAAATCACAGCGTCGCGCTGTCTGATGCTAGTTTTTGCAAGATGCATACCGTAGAGGATCTGCTTCTTCCTAAACACGAAGGATTCCTGTGAGTTTATATACTTACCTTTCTGATAGTCGAAAACTTGGCGTCCACCAAAGCCTGCAACGTGGCCGTATTGATCCCAAATAGGGAACATCACACGGTCACGAAAAGTGTCAAAGTGTCCCTGATCATCACGTGTACTGTTTCTGATGAGGTGAATTTCTTCAGCTAAATTGAGCGTTTTCTTTCTCTCGTTTTCATCTTTGATCGAGCCTAAATAACCTGTAATGAGGTTGGTGCCTGGTGCATAGCCAAGTTGAAAAGTCTTAGCTGTTTCCTTCGAGAGTTTTCTTTTTTCAATAAATTCAGCGAACTCTTTTGGCGTCTTATCGGTGGCCATTTTTCGATAGAGCAGGGCTGACTTAGATAATATTTTTTGTGCGAGCTCTAGTTTTGGGTCTTTGTTTTTCTTTTGAATGAACTCTTCAAAATTAAGTCCAAGCTTATCTGAAATATCTTTAAGCGCTTCTACGAATTCGAGATTTTTATATTTTTGAACGAAAGTTATTCCGTCGCCGCCGGTGTTATCGACGAAGCACATGAACGAGCCACGATTATCATCAACATGCATAGAGGGATCGTTGTCATCGTGAAAAGGGCATACGGCCATATGCTTGGTGCCTTTTCTGGTGACAGGAATATACATGCCGATCAAACTGGAGATCGGCATATCTTTAATACGTTGTTTGAGATCCTCTAGAGAAGCCACTTAGACCTACTTCTTTGAAACAAGTTCGAAAGCTTTGATCTTAGTTCCCTGGGCCAAAAAGATTTTTTCAAATTTAGTTTTAAAAGACGCTAGAAAATGCTCGGGCTGTTCAGCATGAAGATCTTGCGTATGCATTTTACATTCAAATAAAGCTTGAGCCTCAGGCTTGTTCATAAAATCTTGCATCCACTCAGCGTAACCATCGTGATCAGTCTTAATCCAAAGAGTTCCACCGGGCTTCAGTACATGGTGAGCGGCTTCGATAAATGGTTGTTGGAACAATCTTTTTTTATGGTGACGTTTTTTAGGCCATGGATCAGGAAAGAAATAGAACATATGATTGACTTCATTTTCACCAAAGATGAATTTGAGTCTTTCGCCTCTAGCTCTTAGATATTTAAAATTCTTAGTTGGGTGAGCCGCTAATTTCTTTGCTAAATAGAACGTTCTTTTAAAACGAAAATCCATCCCAACAAAATTTACTTCAGGATGCTTCTCGCAATAATCCATCATGAAATGGCCGTAACCACTTCCGATTTCTGCGCAAAGAACGCCTTCTCTTCCAAAAACTTTTTTGTTCCATTCGCCCTTATTCGTTTCACTATCTTCATCACGAAGAAGGAAATCACCAAACTCAGTGAGCTTATCGTGATAAGGGTTATTATGCGTGTACTTAAAATGTTCTTGAAATGTATGATCCATTGCTGGACTTCTTATCAAAGAAGCCCATCTAATGCAATTAGTTAAGGAAGTTTGCGATCTCTTTTGCTACTTCTTTTACATGATCTTTTGTTAAGAATGGGTTCATGGGAAGACACAGCATACGACCGGCTAGATCTTTCGCGACCTTATCTTCACCTTTATATCCGCCAAGTGCTTTTTCCTGTGACATGGCGCGTTCATAGAATGGTGTTGTTCCAATCGATTTCGACTTCAAATGATCTTGCAGACCAATACGTTGCTCAACATTAGCGAGCTTGATTGGGTACAGGTGCCACGACGAGCTCTCAACAAAATGAGCTGGCATTATTTCAACTGCTAGATCTTTAAGTTCTTCGTTATACATCGCCGCGATTTTTTTTCGGTTTTGGTTATAGCCGTCAATCTCTTTAAGTTTTAAATCTAGAACGGCTGCTTGCATATGATCGCATCTTGAATTTCTTCCAAGACGATTGGCATCGCCGCGACCGTGGTTACGAATTGTTTTTACAATCGAAGCTTGTTCGTCGTCTTGGCAAAGAATGGCACCAGCATCACCAAAGGCAGAAAGGTTTTTAGTAGGGTAGAACGAAAATGTAACAATATTTTTAGTGCTGCCGACTGGTTTACCGTCAACCATTGTTCCTTGAGCTTGGGCCGCATCTTCAATAATCGGAATTCCTGCAGGATCACAAACAGCTTCAAGAGCTTTAATCGGAGCTGGAAGACCGTAGATATGAACAGGCATGATGGCATCAATCTTGTGCTCTTTCATGACTCGCTTTAGAGACTCTGGACACATACAAGCACTGACAGGATCTACGTCAATGAACACAGGTTCTGCACCGATATTAAGAACTGCTTCTGCTGTAGCGTAAAATGTAATACCAGGAACACCAACTTTGTGACCTGGTCCAATATTGTGAGCTTGAAGGGCGATTTCTAGCGCATCAGTACCATTGGCAACAAGTAAGCAGTGTTTTGCTCCTTGCTTCATGCCAAATTCCTTTTCAAATTTACCGTTAAATTCACCTTCCACAAATGATCCGTCATCAATGATTTTTGATAATCGAGCTTTGATATCTTCACGAAAAGATTTGTGATGAAGGTCTGCGAAATTATAAAAAGATACGGCCATGGGAGACTCCGAGAAATTAAAATATTTTGCTCAACATATCACGGTGAAAAAGAGCGCAGCAATGGACAAATATACAATATTGAAAGAAGATTTAAAGATGAAAGAATTTATGCAGGATTTATGGGGATTTTTAAAAGTCAGAAAGAAGTTTTGGCTAGCCCCAATCATTCTTACAATGCTGATTTTAGGCGTTTTAATCGTTCTATCGCAAAATGCAGCAGTAGCACCTTTTATTTACACTATATTTTAATACGGTCGGTCGAAGTTGATCCATTTTTCATCTGGCTCACGCCAAAAAGTCGAACCCTTTTTTGACTTTAGTCCCATGGCATCAACGCCTTTGAGCTTTCTGAAAAGGGAGATTGGCGTAAACATCGCGAAGAAAATGAGACCCATAATTAAGGTCTGATTGATATAACCCAAAAGCATGGCAATCTTATTAATGGGATAGAAAAGAGCATCTCTAAGTTTTAAAGGCAAGGTCGCTGCAATGATAAATCCAAGCCCTACCCAAAAAGCAGTGACCTTAAATTCTTGCTTGAGAATCAATGGGATAATAATCCCAAAAAACACGGGAATAAAAATGCTACCAATAAGAAAAAAAAGGCGACTCGAATTCATTTTTTAATCCAATTCAAAATGGGCAATTTTTCCAAGATCAATCTCGCTCGACTGTTCACTTTTTAGAAGTAAATAGTTTTCTAAAACGAGAAAATCCATTTCAGTATTCATAAAGCATCTTAGGGCATCAATTGGGGCACCGACGATTGGCTCACCACGAACATTAAAGGAAGTATTAACAAGGATGGGATAGCCAGTTTTTTGATCAAACTGATTGATCAACTCATGAAAAAAAGAATTAGTTTCTTTATGCACGGTTTGAATACGTGCTGAAAAATCTAAATGAGTGACCGCTGGTATCGTAGAGCGATTAATATTGAGTTTTTGAATTCCAAACAGTTCATTATAATCAGATGGAAGAGTCGCGTGGTGAGTCTCTTTGACTTGGGCCACGTTGAGCATATATGGGCTATCATCAGTTAGCTCGAACCAGTCCTTGGCTTTTTCTGCCAAGACGGAAGGAGCAAATGGTCTAAAGCTTTCTCTATATTTAATTTTTAAATTTAAGATCGATTGCATTTTTTTTGATCTAGGATCAGCAATAATGGAGCGAGCTCCAAGAGATCTTGGGCCAAATTCCATTCGACCTTGAAAAAGTCCGCCGACTTTTTCATGACTGAGTAAATCAACAATTTTTGAGATGATATCTTTTTGATGATCAAATCTTATAAAGTTCATTTTGTTCTTTTTTAAAACGACTTCAATTTCTTCATTTGAAAACTTAGGACCTAGGTAACTACCAAGCATTGAATCATTAGGATTAGGTGTTCTGCTCTTTTCAAGGCCTTGATACCAATATCCAAGAGCTGCTCCAAGAGATCCGCCAGCATCACCCGCGGCGGGTTGAATCCATACGTTTTCAAAGATCTTTTCACTTATTATCTTTCCATTGGCGACGCAGTTAAGCGCTACGCCACCAGCAAGACATAGATTTGGAACTTTGTAGTCTTGGCGAATGGCCTTCGTCATTTTTAAGAGAATTTCTTCTGTTACAACTTGAATTGATTTCGCAATATCCATATGAAATTGAGTCAGTTCAGCCTCTGGTTTTCTGGCCGGTTGACCGAAGACAGAATCAAAATGAGAGTTCGTCATGGTTACACCGGTGGCATAATCAAAAAACTTCATATCAAGACGAAATGAGCCATCTTCTTTGATCTCTACAAGCTGGTCTTTAATGAGTTGGCTATATTTATCAACTCCATAAGGTGCTAGCCCCATGAGTTTGTACTCACCAGAGTTTACTCGAAATCCAATATAATAAGTAAAAGCAGAATAGAGCAGTCCAAGAGAGTGCGGAAAATGAATCTCTTTTAGTAATTCTATTTTATTCGCTTTGCCATGCCATAAAGTTGTTGTAGCCCATTCACCAACACCATCTAGACACAAAATAAGTGATTCTTCAAATGGTGAAGGGAAAAAAGCCGAGGCTGCATGGGAGTAGTGATGGGAAGAAAACTTTAATGGCGCAGAATAATCACCAATTTCTTTTAATGCTTTTTTAAGCATACTTTTTTGAAAAAGTTTTTCTTTGATCCAAACTGGAATTGCTTTTTTAAATGAGAGAAAACCCCTTGGAGCAAAACTTAAATAGGTTTCAAGTAATCGTTCAAATTTTAGAAATGGTTTTTCATAAAAGACGATAGAATCAACATCACTAAGTTTTAATTTTGCAATTTCTAAACATGACTTAATGGCATTATAGGGGAATGAGCTGTCATGTTTTTTTCGTGTGAATCGTTCTTCTTGAGAGGCAGCGATAATTTGGCCATCTATGATTATAGCAGCGCCGCTGTCATGGTAAAATGCTGAAATGCCAAGAATAATTCTTGGCACTGATTTAGAAGTAGAATTCATTATTATTTATTATGCAGGAATTGCTCAATAATGCGAGCAGCTTTCTTTGCCTTTTCGGGATCTTTTAAATCTTGTTGGAGCTTTTGAATCAGTTGTTGCAGGCGTGCTTTTTCATGCACGCCTTGATTGTCGGATGACTTATCTTTAAATAGGTTTTCTAGCTTGCTAGCGCCCATTAAGCTGCCTGAACTTTGATATTTTTCATCTGCTTAGAAACTTTTTGCATATGATCTTCAATCACATGGAAAAGTTCTAGTTTTGTACTTCTTGGATCCATACCTTCTGGTAGAGCAGAGTAGACAAGTTCATTATTGATTTCGGAGAACACATACCAAGTTTGACCTAGTTTTTGGAAAAGTACTTCAGATTGTGCTGTTTGTGTGTTTTGCATTATGTCCTCCATGACAAAAAAGCCTTTGTGTCTTTCTTATCTAACTTTTCGGAGGGTTTTGACTAAACTTTAGACAATTTTTGATCTTTAAGTTGTTGAAATTTTTGACACTTTAAATAAAAGTGAAACGCTCGGTTAAGATGATTAATAACGAGCTTGGATGCCCACGGTGAACGTTGATCTAAGACCGGACTCCATGACTAAAACATCTTGATCTACATTCCAATAATTACCTACACCTTCTACTGAAGCGGTCATCTCGACACCTTGTTGAGCAACTATATTGGCGCCAATAACAAGATCAGTATTTGGGATGACTTCAACCCATTGCCACATGGCGCCTATTTCAGGCGTAACACCCCAAGCGCTAAAGGCACGTTCTTCAAGTTGCTCGTTAAGTCCTTCATAGGTTAAGTAAGCACGATGATAAGTAATCGCTATATTGGTGAAAGCTGTCAGTCTCGTCTTTTCAGTTTTATAAATATCAAATGAAATATGTGGTCCAATACTGTAGCGGCCTAGAGATTGTTTAACGAAGGCGCCACTACTAAAAGCTAGATCAACATCATTATTTTCAAACCCAATCTTTGTTCCAAAGTAAAAACGATCAAAAAGATCGTAATCGACTTTAGTCATATAGAGAAGGTTTACTCCGTAGGAGTTTGCGTAATCTTCATCAATGATGGTGTCATTAAAAGCATAACTAGATTTTGAATGAGTTCCTAATGTTAGAAGAAAAGCAGCTTTCTTTTTATCTTTTTCAGAAAGAGGAAAATCCTTTGGAAGAGGTTCTTCTAGGCGATAGTCTGTTGGGTCCGTCTCAAAACGAGCTACTGGTTTTGTAGTTTCTCTATTGTCTTGATAAATGACTTTAACATACTTAGCTTGAATGAAAGCGGGAAAGCCGTCTTTTGATAATGTCTGATAAAACTCTTCGTTGTAAACTTGATCAACGATAGTTACGCGTTCACTAGCCTCAGATGTATTTTCCCAAGCCGAGGCATTGAAATGTTGATCGTGAAGATAGATTTTATCTCCCTTTCGAACAACTTGTTTAACGTTTGAATCAAGTGAAGGCTCTTTTAAAAGAGGGGCTTCAAGAACAATGACGATGCCATCCATGGCAAAAATATCGTTTGAAAAAAATGCTATCAATATAATGAAGATAAATTTCATAGATTAAATCCTAAACGATAGCCAAGACTAAATGAAGCTGATGATTGTGTTTCTTTTTGAGAAGTTAGTATCGTTTCAGTTGTATTTTGATCTAGAGAGATATGGGTCGTTCTGTATTCTACTCCGGCCAGAAAAGTCCCAAAACGTGTATCCATCGCAAGTTTGGCAGCTCCACCCCATTCGTAGCTTCTTGGAGAGTACTCTTCATTAAGTGTTCTTGCTGTTGATAAAAAGGCCTTGGCCGCACCAGCTTCAAGCTCAATTTCAAAGTCATTATTTTTCCAAAGTGAATATGAAATTTGTGGACCAATAAATAGTGAAGTCCACTGAATTTCAAAAGCATCACCAGAAGCGATAGCATTTTGATAGGAACCGCTTATCCCAAACTTTAGTGGCAATCGTTTATCATTATAAAATGTTTTGATGGTTAGACGATCGGCGCGTGCGCTATCCATCTGCTGGTTAAAGACCTGATTCCAAAAATTTGGAGCAATACTTTCAAACTCCCAGTTCAAATCAACTAAAAGTTTAAGTTCTTTTTCAAAAGATGAGTATTTAAGCCCGGCCTTACGATCATAAGTAATTTTGGGGTTTATAGACGGTGTCAGTTTTAGATCTTCTTCAATTGGTACGACTTCAACTGATCGAGCAGAGAATATAGCAATTTTATCTTTATCTAAAACATGGGTTGTTTGACTACCTGGAAAGATCTCTTGCGCCCATACTTGAATGCGCCTGGAAATTTGAAAATCTTTATCATCACTTAAACGGGTTAGGATTGTGTCCTTTGGAATGACGGCCCTGAACTCTTTGGGACGATCCTCTTTTTTAGGCAAAGGTGGGGGAGTCAGAATCCTCGTTCTTGCTTTTTCAACAGCTTCTTTTTGCTCAGTCAGTGCATCGACAATATCAAGCGACGCGAGTTCGTCTTCGCTAAAAATATCTTCTTCATAAGCAGAATTAGAAGGAGCATTTTCAAGATCTTCAAAGTTGAGGTCTTGTGCGCTTACAAACGAGCAGAAGAGAATACTGAATAAAAAATATTTCATCCTTAAATTCTAAGGAAGATTCCAGTAAACCGCCACCTCCTTTTGGCATCATAGGGGCAAATCACTGAACTTTGGTCAAAAAAAAGCTCACTTAGCTGACGGTTGTGGTGAATCTCTAATTTGCTAATCTGTCTTATCATGAAAAATGTCTTCATCTATAGGGGCATCAAAGTCCTGGAACAAATAACTAGTGCTCAGCGAAGCTCTAAGCTTCCTCCACTGGTGATTTTGGCAAGTCATTACCACCGCTATGAAACATATAAAGACTATATTTTATCGCTTTCAAAGTTTTGTCCGGTCATTTTTCTAGAATTTCCAAGTTTTGGTGAAAATACTGGGCAGGCGATGAATGATGTCGAATGTGCAGATATCTTAGCCAGATATTTTCAAGATAGAAATCTTCGTGGAGCCAACCTGATGGCGATTGGAGATTCTACAGGCATCGCTTATTTCTTTAGTTATATGTATCCACGTTGGCCTGGAAAACTCATTCTATCTGGAGTGGCCGCAAGGCTTCGCGACTCTGTTCGAACGTTATTTAAAGCAAATATAGAATCGCTTGCCAATCAAGACTCAGGCAAATTTATTACGGGCATGCATTCCGGATTGATGAACCATTCAAAGCGAAACTTTATAGAATCTTATCAACTTTCAAAAACACATCTCTATCAGTTTTTACAAAATGAAAGTTTAAAGAATGATCCTGAAAAATCGATTGAAAATTTAAGTCGTTATATCAAAAGAGATGATTTACCAGATGACATTAAGGTTCCAACCTTATTGATTGCGGGGGAATATGATCCTTTTACTTCTGTGCATGACCATTTCCTGGTGGCGAAAAGGTGTCAGCGCGCCCAACTTGCAGTGATTTCTCAAGCGGACCATTTATGTTTGATTCAAAGACCAAAAGAATTTCTACTCACAACATTAAGTTTTATCGTTAAAGATAAAGTAGCTGATATGGCCGGAGTTAAAGTTCATAATGGCGATGAAATCCCAGGCTATTTGAGACAGATTTATCCTCGAATCCATTTCGATGAAATAGGTTTTATTCAAAGCCAATCGGGTTCACAAATTCCCATTAATATCAAAGATATTAATATTTATGGCTGTCAGCTTTTTACCTTGTTCTCAAAACATCGCTCTTTTCGCGATCATCACTTAACGTTGCGTCTTAACACTGAAGATGTTGAGGATTTCAAATTAGATCTATCCTTCTTTTCACAAAACAGAGGGACGTTTAAAGCGGTCTTTCACCATCCAAGTCTTGATGTTTTGGAATCCTTCGAGGCGTTACTTGAGCGATTCCAACAATCAAAAACAAAAAAACATTCACTGATTTCTGCTTAAGTGCTCGATTACGCTTAGGTTTACGCGAGGCATCCTCGTTGCTTACAGCCGTGCAAAATGGTATGAATTAACTCATATGGAC
>CAYGRY010000091.1:0-9331 GCA_964352405.1 uncultured Halobacteriovorax sp. | reverse complement strand
TTTTGTGCGAGGGTTACATGGACTGTATAGCGCTTCACCATTATGGATTCACCAACGCCGTTGCGGTGATGGGTGTTGCCATGAGTGAAGGCTCGCTTAAGATGCTTAAGGCGCTAACATCGAATTTTTATCTGGCTCTCGATGGTGATGATGCCGGCATGAAGGCCATGGAAAGACTCAACACCCTGGCACTAGAAAACGGGATTGTTCCCAAACTGATTGATCTAAGTCCTACAAAAGATCCGGATGACTTTCTCCAGTCTCAAGGAAAGTTGGCTTTACAGGGAAGAATTGACGATGCGCGTGCATTTATTGATGTTTTAATTGACTCACGCCTTCCTGAAAAAATGCCCGAAGTCACAGATAGAAAGCTTGAACTATTGCAGCAATTCTTCTCGATTGTTGCTCCTCTTGGAATGGATCTCGCCGCCACTGAAAGACTGACAAATCTTGCTAGAAGAATTGGACTGACATCTGACTCTAGCCAAGTAGTTAAAACTTATGAAGAATTTTTAGCAAGCAAAGGTCGTGCCACAGTTGTGAAAATTGCTGAGCCAAAGCAAGTTGTCGAGCAAACTTATGAGCCGATGCAAACTGTTATCAAACCTCGAATAAAATTAGCGCGAGTAGAGCAACTTCTCGTGCAAGAATTGATCCTATGTCCGGAGCTTTTATCAAGGCCTGATATAGGGGAACTCCTTGATTTTGTACGCTCTAATGAGGTACAAACGTATGTTTCTAGGCTTTCGGAGCTTGTCTACGAAGTTGATGAAACTGAGTTTGCTCGTGTTGTGTTGGAGATGACAAGTTCGGAAGAATTTAGTCTCGAGCTTAAAGAAATTGCAGGAGCTGCAATCTTTAAGTACCGACCTCACTCACCTGATTCAAAAATCCTCACCAAAATGATGAAGGATTTAAAAATCAGAGCAAAACAAGAAGATGTAAAAGAAAAGCGTGAAGAAGTTCAGCGCTTGCAACGACAGGCTGTTACGCACGAAGATAGCGAACGCCTCTTGCATGAATTAGCTGCTCTTGATCGCGAATTGCATACTTTAAGAAAACGATCCTAAACTCCATTAAAGGGAGAACCAATGTCAAACGTCGGCGTATTTATTAACTCAAAAGAATTCTCTAAGTTATTAGTGAAAGGTAAAGACCAAAACTATTTAACTCCAGAAGAAATCAATGATGCCATTCCAGCCAGTATTGTTGAAGCAGCCGCTGTTGATGAAATTATGGCTACGATCTATGAAGCCAAAATTGAAATTCACGCTGAAGAGCAAGACGAGGAAGAAGAAGGCATCCGCCTTGATGGTACTGAAATCATCGAAGAAACTTTATCTCGCGAAGAAAAAGCAGAACTTCGTTCTGCTTCAACTGACCCTGTTAAACTTTACCTTAAGCGTATGGGCTCTGTTGCTCTTCTAACTCGTGAAGGCGAAGTTGTTATTGCAAAAGAAATTGAAGAAGGTGAAAGAGAAATTATTCTTTCTTCACTAGCTTCTTCTCACGCCCTTGAAGAAATCGTTAAGCTAAAAGAAAGAGTGGAATCTCAAGAAAATCAAAGTGAATTCATTAAAGAATTAGTACGTGGTCTTGATGATGAAAGTTCTGCAGGTGACATCAAGAAATACAAAGACCGCATTTATGCTGTTGTTGCTCGTATTGAAAAGATTCTATCTGATATTAAAGAAGAAGATGGAACACTTAAGAAATTTACAAAAGATCAACAAAAAGAAATGGAAGTTATCGGACAAGAAATGGCCGATCTTACATTCAACCGTAAAATCATTAACTCTTTCGTTGAACCAGTTAAAAAATACTTCCTTCAATTCAAAGAACTCTTTGAGCAACAAGATCGTATTTTTAAATTCTTAGAAGTGAAAGATTCTGAAGATTATAAAGTTCTTTATGACAAAATCATGGAAGACGATAACTTCAAGCGCCAGTTTGCCAAAGATCTTTTCACGACTGATGCAAAAATTGAGCAATTGGTTCGTAACCAAGAAGATATTCTAAGAAAGCTTCGTCGCCTCTCTCTTGATGCTGGTATGGAATTCGAAGATATCGAAAACGTTTTCAACATCATTCAAAATGGTGAAGAAAAAGCCGACTATGCAAAAGCACGCCTAGTTGAAGCCAACCTTCGTCTTGTTGTTTCGATTGCTAAGAAATATACAAACCGTGGTCTTCAGTTCTTGGATCTAATCCAAGAAGGAAACATCGGTCTTATGAAAGCTGTTGATAAATTCGAGTATCGTCGTGGTTATAAGTTCTCAACTTATGCGACTTGGTGGATTCGTCAGGCCATTACACGTGCCATTGCTGACCAAGCAAGAACGATTCGTATTCCAGTTCACATGATTGAAACAATCAACAAAATGGTTCGTACACAACGTCAATTGATTCAGGAACTTGGTCGTGAACCAACTCCAGAAGAAATTGCTGATCGTATGGAGCTTCCAGTTGAGAAAGTGAAGAAAGTTCAAAAAATCTCTAAAGAACCAATCTCTCTTGAAACACCAATTGGTGAAGAAGAAGATAGTTCTCTAGGGGACTTCATTGAAGATAAGAAGATTATCTCTCCACAAGACGCTGTGATGTCTGTGACTCTTTCTGAACAAACTCGTGCGGTTCTTTCAACTCTTACTCCAAGAGAAGAGAAAGTCCTTCGTATGCGCTTTGGTATCGGTGAGAAGTCTGACCACACTCTTGAGGAAGTTGGCCAAGACTTCTTCGTTACTCGTGAACGTATTCGTCAAATCGAAGCTAAGGCGCTTCGTAAACTACGTCATCCTTCACGAGCCAAAATGCTTAAGTCATATATCGACAACTAAAATAAAAGCCCCTCGAAAGAGGGGCTTTTTTTTGCCTTGAAAATTCATTCGGTATTTCCCAACTTACTGACTTCAATACATTTTTTCTTCTTAATCATTTTACTATAAATCGTACTTTAATTTTATATTCGGAGTTCATCATGGGAACAGTGATTGCTAGTTTCATTTTCTTTTTAATTATTTTTGTCATTATTGGTGTTTCATCCAGCATGCTTAGTAAAAAGAATAATTCCGACTACCTCATGGCAGGTAACTCTATCTCACCATGGTTAGCAGCCCTTTCCGCTGTAGCGACAAATAACTCTGGATATATGTTTATTGGTTTGATTGGATTCACCTATACCAGCGGACTGCAGTCTATTTGGCTTATGATCGGATGGATTCTAGGCGATCTTGCCATGGCAAAATATGTTCACAAGAAACTTCGTGGAAAATCTGGAGATTTAAATATTTTAAGTTTCGGTGGAGTGTTAGCCAGATGGAATGGAACCGAATACAACAAGCTTAGAAAAATTGTGGGCGTCATCACCGTTCTGTTTCTAGGTATCTATGCTGCTGCTCAATTCAAGGCCGGCTCAAAAGCTCTTTATGTACTCTTTGGTTGGGACTATAGCGTAGGTGCCATCATTGGTGCGATTATTGTCTTTGCTTATTGCTTGTCTGGTGGAATCAGAGCTTCGATTTGGACTGATGCTGCACAATCTTTTGTCATGATTTTTGCCATGATCATGTTATTTATTTTTGGAGTTAACGAGGTCGGAGGGTTAAGCCAAGCCTACACTCAACTTGATGCAGTTTCTCCAACATTTCTAAGTTTTATGCCGACAGGTCTAAGCGTTGATAATGGCTTTGGCATCTTTCTCTTTATATTAGGTTGGTTTTTTGCAGGATTTGGAGTGATTGGTCAGCCGCATATTATGGTTCGATTTATGAGTATTGATAATACTGATAACATGAAAAAAACTCAGACCTACTACTATAGCTTTTATATCATCTTCACGATTTTAACTTATGGTGTTGGACTTCTAAGTCGAATTATTCTTCCAGAGTCTAATACCTTTGATGCAGAATTAGCGCTGCCATCTTTAAGCCAAATGCTCTTGCCTGATATATTAATTGGTGTTGTTTTATCAGGACTTTTCGCTGCGACAATGTCGACAGCTGATTCTCAAGTTCTAAGTTGTAGTGCCGCTATTACGAGAGATATTTTACCAAAAAATGAAAATGTTTATTTTACGAAAATTGCGACAGCAATCGTTACCATTATCGCTCTTACAGTCGCCCTCATTGGTGGAAAGAATGTCTTCGAATTAGTTGTCTTATCTTGGTCGGTACTGGCAGCTTCATTTGGTCCACTTCTGTTCGTTTACACAATGAATAAGAAAGTCAGTGAAACAACCGGAATCATCATGATCCTTGGTGGTTTAGCGACTGTTTTTATTTGGCGCGCTATGGGTCTATCAGGAACATTCTATGATGTTGGTCCTGGAATCATTGTTGGATTATTACTCTTTGTTATTTTAGCTAAAACTCCACTAAATAAATTAGCTAGCTCATAGAAAGATAGGAAAAGAGCAACATTCCTGTTAAAATAGATGCTTTGATTTCGACGCTAGGAGCCATTTTGATCGAAGCATCTTGGAACATTCCAGACGTAATTGTGAAAGAGTCGATGAGACATTTTCAGCCCATGATTTACGCTGATGCGGTCAAACTTTTAAAGCTCTCCAGAACAACAATCTCTTTTAGTCGCGGTGATACTGAAACCTACTTTATCGTTTCCGGTATCGTTCGTTCAGATCGTACACACGAATCAAAAGTCGTTTATAAAAAAAGACTTGAAGGCACTGAAGAAGGTCCTTTATCAAGTAACTGTGATTGTCATACATGGAATACAGAAAATCATTGCTCCCATGTTGCTAGTCTTTATGTTGCTTATCTTATGCAGCTTCACTTTGAAGGCGCAAGTGATGGCAGAAACCTTGATAATTCTCCTCCGATTGCACTACATACAACAATGGCCGTGGCACCTCTTGAATACGGAACTCTTCTCAATGGAGCCAACCAACTTCAAGGCGCTCCTCCTTCAGCGACATGGTCGGCTCTTCAATATTTGTTACATGAAAAACAAATCATCAATTTTCCATTTCCTGAAAGTTTGGATGGACGACTCATTATTGATTATAAAAGTGAAAACGATGATCAGCTAGCAAGAGTCGAATACGCTCTTGAAAATCTAGATGGTTCAATTTCAAGAGAAATTAGTCTATTTGAACATCTTTATATCTTTGATTGGAAAACAGGTAAGGCTTATCATATTCCAAATGATGTCAAATCCGTTGTTCAACAAATCAGACGTCTTGGCCGAAGCCCAAGTGCTGATGAACTGTTAAAGATATCAACGAAGAATTCGGCCGTGACTCAAATGGTTCTTCATTTTGATGGTAAATCAATTGAAGATGTTGCTCGTGAAGAAATTTTCGTACGCCTTAGCTTTCACCCAGGTGATAAAAGAAATCTCATCGCTTTAGAACTTGAGTTCTTTAACCAAGAAGAAGTCATTACAGCTCCTCCTGAGTTTATGCGCGTCTTCACTTTTGCTTCAGGCTTACTTTCAAGCTTTAGAAAGAAAAAAGATGGCTATGAATTTACAAAAGCCGTTGCTGATTATTTAACTGATAAAGACGATACATATAAAAAAGCACTCATTGGTATTAATGCAAAAGATGCCATCGTTGATGTGATCGATCGTGTTAATGATAACGAGTACTCGGTTCATTACGATGGAGACAGAAAAGTTCTTCAAACCTTTTCAAATGCACTTCTAAAGGATGTATTTGTCACACTTACTCGTGAGTTTGGTGAAATCCTTTATCGTTTTGCCACTTATTCGATTGAAACCAAAATTGTTCGCTATGAACTGGCAGCTAGTAACCTTTTCCAAGGCCTTTCCAATGTTCAAAGAAAGCTTACTCCATTTGGTGTTCAACTTTATTATGATCGTGAAAAAGTTGCTAATTGGAGCTCTCGTGTTCGCTTTGAACGTCGTCAAGCTGCTACCAAGTGGTTTGATCTCTCCTTGCAGGTTAACCAACTTGACTTAGAAATCATTAAAAAAGCTGATCTTGAGACAGGTATTGCCCTAACAAAATCTGGTTTGGTCATACTTTCTCCTGAGCAAAAAGAGCTCATGCGCTTCATGAAGCGATATGTTCGCTATGAAGGACAAGAGCAAAAGAAATCGGATGAAAACGAAGGTGAGCAAAAAGAAGAAGATCTTCACACTTTCTTATTACCATTTAACCGCGCCAGAATTTTCGAACTTTTTGAGCTTAAAAAGCTTGGCGTTGAAGGCGCACTTAATGAAGAAGAGGAAGCTCTATGTCTTCGCTTGGCTTCTTTAGAAGAAGTTCCTAAATACGATGTCCCTGAAAATATGCAGAATATCCTTAGACCGTATCAGTTGACGGGTTATCACTGGCTTCGCTTCTTACATGAAAATAAACTCGGTGCATGTTTAGCCGATGATATGGGTCTTGGTAAAACACTTCAGGCGATTACCTTTATCCAATCGATCTATCATACCGTTGATAAAATTCTTATCGTTTGCCCGGTAAGTATTTTGATTAACTGGGAAAAAGAATTTGAGAAATTCTCTGGAATTAAAGTTCATATCTATCACGGCGGCGAGCGTAATATCCCTGATGACTGTAAAGTCATTCTGACCAGTTACGGCGTGATGAAACGTGAAGTTGAAGAAACGTTCTCCAACGTTAACTTTGATATTCTAGTTCTCGATGAAGTTCAGCATTTAAAGAATATGAGGTCCCTTGGGGCTTTTGCCGCAAGACAAATCCATGCTGATTTTAGAATCTGTTTAACAGGTACGCCTGTAGAAAATGATCTGGCTGAATTTTATAATATTATTGATCTTTCTATTCCTGGAATTTGGGGCGATCTGCAATTCATCAGAACAACTTCTAGTAAAAAATCACGTCTTACAGCAAGAAAAACGGCTAGCCCATTTATTCTTCGTCGAACCAAGGCTCAAGTCTTAAGTGATCTTCCACCAAAAGTAGAGAACAACGTATTTCTCGAATTGGAAGAAACTGAAAAAGCTAATTACAAAAATGCGCTTGAAACCATCAAGAAAAAAATTTTGGTGGCGCCTTCAAAGCAGAAGTACGGAGAAATTCTTCGAGGCCTCTTGCAGCTTAGACAACTTTGTTTATGGCAATCGCCGGATAAAGTTAAAGATATGAATGGCAAGCATTTGCTTTCAACTAAGATTGATTTTCTTCTTGAGACACTTGAGACGATCGTCGAAGAAGGCCATCAAGCCATTATCTTCTCTCAGTTCACAACTTATTTGGATATTATCCAAAAAGAGATTAGAGAGAAGCATTGGAAATGTTCAAGAATTGATGGTTCTCAGGCCATGAAACGTCGTCAAAAAGAAGTTGATGCTTTCCAAGATGGTACAAATAGAATTTTCCTTATCTCATTAAAAGCCGGTGGTGTTGGTCTTAACTTAACAGCTGCAAGCTATGTTTTTGTCATGGACCCATGGTGGAACCCAGCTGTTGAAGCGCAGGCTATTGATAGAGCTCACCGTATTGGTCAGCAAAATAAACTTACAGTTTATCGCCCAATTATCAAAGGATCTGTTGAAGAAAAGGTCTTGGAACTTCAGCATATGAAACGCGAACTTTTCCAAGACCTCTTACAAGACAATGATCACGAACTCTTTAGTGGAAAGCTTTCCATGAAAGATTTCGAACATCTTTTTGATTAAGCTACTTTAGGGACTAACCTCAATTTATTTTCTTCATCGAATTTAAAATGAGGTCCTTCTAGTTTTATATTAATATTTTTAATCTTAGCTTCAACAACAAACTGGTCAATCACCTCTAGAACATCATGATCAATTGATATTGTTCTATGACTTGTAATCACAATCTGCTTTCCGTCTTCAACCGAATTGAGAAGTTGCTTTAATACACCTCTGGTTAAGAACGAGTTATGCTCAGCAAGAGCAATCGTGATGATATCGTCTTTAGAGGCTGTCGAAAGATCTGAACGAATAGATTGATTTTGCACAATATAGTTTTCTTTTAAAACCATAAAGGCAGAAACGGCCATACCGATAACGACACCTGACAATAAGTCAGTTGCCACAACACCAATAATTGTCGCCATAAAAGGAACAAACTGTTGGTGACCTTTTTTAAACATATCTTTATAAAGACTAATTGGATTAAGCTTAAAACCAGTCATGACTAGGATCACGGCCAAAACTGCCAATGGAACTTTATTAAGAATCATCGGAATCGCCATGACACTAAAAAGTAAAAAGGCACCATGATAAACAGCTGCCATTTTTGTTTTACCACCACTACTAGCGTTTACAGTTGAACGTACAACAACGGAGGTAATGGGTAAGCCACCAATTAAACCTGAAAGAATATTACCTGCTCCTTGAGCAAATAATTCACGGTTTGTAGATGTCTCTCTTTTTTGTGGATCAAGTTTATCACTCGCTTCAATACAAAGAAGAGTTTCAATACTAGCAACAATAGCGATAACAAAAGCTAATTTCCAAACTATTGGATTTGAAATTGAAGCCCAATGAGGCATCGTTAAGCTTGCTGCAAAATCACTTGGCCCAGTAATATCACCGATATTAACCAAAAGTGATTGATCAAGTCCTAAAAATAATTCTGAAACTAATGTGGCAATAACAACAACAAACAAAACTGCAGGTAAAACCTTAAAGATTTTAAGACTTCCAAGCTTTGTTTTTTGAACTGTTATCATGAAGGCAAGTGATATGAAGCCAATAACTGCGGCTCCGCTTTGATAGGTCATACCCATAAAAGTTTGTGTATTTTCAGCGGCATTTGTTCCAAAGACATAAGGAAGTTGTTTCCACGCAATTAGTATTCCAATCGCGGCCAACATTCCTTTAATCACTGAGTTTGGAATAAAGTCAGAGAGAATTCCCGCTTTTATCGCTCCTAGGCCGATTTGAATCACACCAGCAAGAGTGACGGCCATTAAGAAGACATTGAAATCTCCTACTTCTTGAATGCCGTTATAAACAATAACGGCGAGTCCTGCTGCAGGACCACTTACACTGATATGTGAATTACTCATCGAGCCCACGACAAGTCCACCAATAATACCTGCTATAAGACCTGATAAGAGTGGTGCTCCTGAGGCTAGTGAAATTCCCAAGCATAGCGGAATCGCCACAAGTGAGACCACCAAGCCTGACCTCACATCATCCTTTGTGTATTTTAAATAATTCTTCATCACGGTTCCCCAATTTTTAATTTTTTTAAGCAGCGCTTACTTGATCGTTATCAAGTGTTAGTAAAAGCTCTAAGCTTGATGACTTAATGTCATAAAATAGAGCGTGCAAGGTAAGTTCACCATTTGAGACCGCTTCTTTAATTAGCGGATGCTCAAGAAGGCCTTTAATTTGTGTCTGT
>CAYGRY010000090.1:0-9442 GCA_964352405.1 uncultured Halobacteriovorax sp. | reverse complement strand
CAGAAATTTGGAAGATTTTAAGTGTTGTATCGTAAATCGTATCAACCATTCTTGTCGCTTTTGAGTCAGACCAACCTTCAAACTCAATCGATACGTTCATCAATCCACCAGCATTAATTAAATAATCTGGTGCGTACAAAATTCCCTTATCTTTAAGAATTTGTCCGTGACGAGTTTCATCAAGTTGATTATTCGCTGCACCAGCAACAATTTTACACTTCAAGCGATCAATAGTTTTGTCGTTGATCGTTGCACCAAGTGCACATGGAGCATAAACATCACAATTCACATCATAGATATCGTTACTTGCAACGAACTCTGCATTTGGAACAGCATCTTTAAAGGCTTGAATATTTTTTTCATTGATATCAGTGAATAAAACTTTCGCACCATTTTTATAAAGAAGTTCACCAAGGTTACGACCAACTGAACCTGCACCTTGAAGGGCAACAACTTTATTTTTAACAGAACGATCACCGTAAACTTTCATGAGAGAGGCTTCGATCCCTCTGAAAACACCACGAGCTGTATATGGAGAAGGGTTACCAGATCCACCGTGAGTTTTAGCAACGCCACACACGTTATTCGTTTCAGTGAAAATATGCTCGATATCTTCAACACCAATATTCACATCTTCAGCAGTAATATAACGACCGTTTAGTGATTCAAGAAAACGTCCATAGGCTCTAAAAAGTGCTTCTGATTTTTCATTAGGATCAGCAATGATCACGGCCTTACCGCCACCAAGATTAAGACCAGAAACAGCAGCTTTATAAGTCATGCCTTTAGAAAGTCTTAAGACGTCTGTAATGGCTTCATTAATATCTGCATATTGCCAAAGACGAGTACCACCAAGAGCCGGTCCAAGAATAGTATTGTGGATGGCAACAATAGCTTTGAGTCCGCAAGAAGCATCGCTAAAGAATACAACTTCTTCGTGACCTTCAGAATATAATTTTTCAAACGTTAGCATGGGTCTTACTCCCTTCATTAAAGTGGGTTAATTCAAGCTTTTCCCTTAAAATCCGATAACTTAAGCGTCCGCATCATAAGCTCTGAAAAGGAAAGATAATATGCCCACTGTGTCAGTGCGTGAAATGAATGATAACAACACCTTAGATGATAATTTGGCCACAAATTGTGAAGTCGCAGAAGGTGAAATTCTCTTTGATGAACTTGAAAAACAAGAAATCAAACTGCCTCACGGCTGCCTTGCCGGCTCTTGTGGATCATGTCGTGTTTGGGTTGTTGAAGGTGCTGAGCAACTAAAAGATCCAAGTGCGATTGAACAAAATACCATAGATGCTATAACACAAACATATAATGAAACTGTTGGTTCTGAATTTTTAGAAGGAAAGGTTTTAAGGCTAAGTTGCCGGGCTCGAATTCAAGGCTCTGGAAAAATCGTCATCGCTCCCCTCAAGAGGTAGTTTTGTGAACTTAAAGTTATTACTGTCAAAATTTTATATTGAAGTTTTAAAATTTTTTGAGCAGATCCTTAAGCATAACCCTACAAACTCTGTTGCATGTTATGTCGTAGCAAAAATGACAAATTATAAGAATAAACATGTCTTTGGTTCATCATGGTTTTACATGGAATCAATGTATCAAGATAAAATGAGAAATGAATTCTATATTGATTTAATTGAACGAAATGTAAAAGATAAAAGAGTTCTCGAAATTGGAACAGGGCTTGGATATCTTACACATATTATTCTTAAAAATAATCCACAAGAACTCATCTCCTGTGAAGCCTCAAAAGAAATGTATGAGTACACCAAAAAATTTTTAAAAGAGAATCAGTCTAATATAAAAGACTTTAAACTAATCAATAGTTCGTCATTTGATCTTTCATTAAAACATCTTAACGATAAGAAGGTTGACTTAATTATTCATGAACTTTTTTCGGACAATCTTTTTTCTGAATGCTTTATAGAAAGTCTTATTAATGCGAAAAGACTTCTTGGTCCCAATGGGCGCATTGCTCCAGGTAGAGTACAATTATGCTATATGCCGCTTTACTTTAATGATAAAGAACGTTTTAAATTTCTTAATACACAGAAATACAAATTTCAAACACAATCCATTAATAAATATGATTATGGAAAATTCAGTTATCCAAAAGCAAATGTATTAGCTTGCGTACTTTCAACAGAACAAAATGTACTTTTTGACATTGATATTAATTCGGATTTTTTAATTGAAGATAGCAGGATTATTTCCAAAGAACATCTTATAAACTCCAATGGAATCGCTTTATACTTCAAGATTATTGAAGGTGATTTAGAAATATCAAGTAATCCATTCGTCATCAAAAAATCTAAATCTCACTGGGTTAATCTTCTTTATCAATACAGTGATACCGAAATTTACGATCTTAAAGTAACTTATAAACGAAATAAGCTGAGCATTACGCCAATAAAAACCTAAAGACGATTTAACAAACGAAGTTTTGCGTTAATCGCATCGGCCGCATCAACGGCGGTATCCCAAGCTGTATAGATTTGTTTTTTTGTATTCGCGCGAAGATCTCCCGCGACATAAACTCCATCTGTAGAAGTCATACCTTTAGCATCACCGATAACAAATCCTCGTTCATCAAGTTCACAACCAAGTGCTTTTGCGAGTTCGTTATAAACGATCATGCCAAGTGAAACAAAAGACCAATCAAACTCATGAACTGAGCCATCGGACAATTGAAAACCCTCTAAGACTTTACCGTTATCTTTTCCCATTACGGCCACAATCTCACCTTCAATAATTTCAATGCCGTACTTTTTACAAAGCTCTAAGACATCGCCATTAATTTCAGATTTTTTATTATGGGTTAGAACAGACATCTTAGGTGTTCTATAACGCTCGTAGAGCATCACGGCTACCCATGCGGCACCATTTTGATGTCCAATCACAGCAGTTCTTTTACCTAAGACATGATGACCATCACAACGAAGGCAATAGTCTGCCGTTTGAGCATTGGCGTATGGGAAGATATCTTCAATACTTCCATTAATTTCAGGCTGAACATCCATAACACCCGTGGCGATAATGATGTATCTTGCCAACCATGTTTCACCCTTAGAGTCTTTTAACGAAAAAACTCCGTCGTTGTTCTTAGCAATGCTTTCAACACCAGTGTTTTTCATCCAATGAAGCTTATCTTTAAGCTCCCCTTCACTAAGCCACTGCAAGCTTTCACGGTTCGGTTGCTCAATACCTTTTTTATAACCAAGATGACCTGGTACATTTTCAACTTTAGCCACCCAAAGTGCGCGTGAGCGTTTTTTATCTTGAGCTGTTCCAGGAAAGAATAATGTTTCATCGTTATTTAAAACAGTACGAAGTGCGGCCATGGTTCCAGCAGAACCTCCACCAATCACAGCTACAGGATATATAGTTTCAGACATGCTTTGGCCCTCCAAAGACTTAGTGATCTATAATTAAAGATTATTACAATTTAATCGTTGTGATTGAGTCTAGCAGTCAAATTACTAAGGCGTTGAGCTTGACCGTTTCCATTTCCACCATTGTCTTGAGAGTTCTCAAGCTCTTTTTTGGAATAGAAATGCTTTTCTCCATCAACGTCTTTAATACGAATTTCTCTAATTTCAAATTCGTCCACTTTAGCCAACTCAAACGATAATCCTTCCCAAACAATAATTTGTCCATTTTCAGGGAAGTTATTGCCAAGCATATCTAGAATAAATCCAGCTAAGGTCGAGTAATTATCATTCAGTGGAATTTTAATATCATAATCGTTATAAAGGTCTCGAAGTGAGATCGTCCCTTCAACAACAATACCTTCAATGAGAGCGGCCTGATCAAACTCTTCCTCGCCTTCCCATTCTTCATCATCATGCTCATCTTGAATTTCGCCTAAGATTTCTTCAACGATATCTTCAAGCGTAATAATACCGACGATCAAACCATTTTCATCTTTAACAAGAGCTAAGTGAACTTTTTTACGGTTCATATGATCGAATACGGCCTGAATCTTCATATGCTCATAAACAAAGAAAGGTGCTTTTAAATAGTCATCAAGCCTGAAGTTTTCTTTTTGATCATCTGTTAGGAAGGCCACGTCTTTTACGTGAAGAAAGCCTTTCATATTTTCAAGCTCGCCGTCACATACTGGATAACGAGAGTGAACATCAGCCTTTACCGCAGTCATTATTTCGTGATAACTCCAACCATATTGCAAATACTGCACACGGTTTCTTGTTACCATAATGTCTTTAACTTTAATTTTAGGAAATTCCATTATCGACGTTAATAGATCAATTTGTTTTGAGTCGATTGTTTTTTCTTCACCAGCACGGTTAATCATGTACTCGAGATCGTTCTTGGTCACGATTCGACCAGACAATTCACCATTATCGCCAAGAACCATACGGATCAAGGCCACTAAACTTTTAACAAGTGGAAAGAGGAAGTAGTAAAAGAGCTGTAGTGTTCTAATGACAAAAACAGAAAGCTTTTCAGCATTACTTCTAGCAAAGGCTTTTGGAAGAACTTCACCGAAGATCAAAATGATAAGAGTCACAACACCTGTGGCAACGCCAACGGCTTCTGAAGCAAACATTCTAGTCGCAATCACTGTTGAAAGTGCTGCTGCCCAAATATTAACAATATTGTTACCGATCAAAATTGTAGTGAGTAATTCATTTGGCTTATCGATCATAAATGCTAGAGCTCTACCCTTTGAGCCACCGGCCTCAATAAGTTGGCGAGCACGATCAATTCCAATGGACATCAGCACCGCTTCTGCACCAGAGAAGAAACCAGACAATACAAAACAAAAGACGAGAGAAAAAATCTCGACAGAGTCTATCTGAACATTCATGAGTTAAAACACCTGAAGGGTTGTGGATCGTCGCTCTCGTTAACTTCAATTGCACTATCAAAGCAATGAATGGAGAGCCTTAGAGAAGGAGGTTCGATGCAGAATTTCCTTGTTTTGGGTTAGGCGTTTTTCCTTAAACTTAAACAACAAAAGTGGTTTAAGGACGCCACAGCAATATCTATTTTAATTTTAACTAAAAGGCAAACCTGAAGCAAGAGATATCGCTCTTGTCCAACTAAATATCAGTGACTTAGGGGTTTCCCTTCAAAGTCATGATCAGCATAAATCACTCGATCATTCATTTCATGATCAAAAGGTCTAATTTCATCGATATTCGCGACCTTTCTAAAGATGGTTTGGCATTTATAGCAAATCGCAATCGAGCCTAATTTTTTAAATAAAACCAAATCAACTAACCACAATGCCACAAAACTTAAACCGTAAGTCCAAATCGAGGCAATCGCAGCCAAGACAAAAAGAGTTACACCAATCTTTCGGTTAAAATCCTTTTGTTGATAAAAATCTTTACGTGAACAAACTGGGCATTGGCACAAAGTCGAAGATTCATCTTTCGATGTAAAATTCACATCGACGAGATGCTCACAAATTTCACACTTTGCTTGAGCAGCTGCTTGGTTGGGAAGAACATGAATTCCAGAGCCGCAATTTGGACAAGTGATTGTAACGTTCATTAAAACAACACTCCGTATTTAAAAAACATGTATTGCGCCATGAGCTCGCCTACTAAAACAAAAAAAGTCATAGCGTATAACATGCCGGTAGCGCTCTGAATGGATCTCATACGAATTAAGCGCCATGAGAAGATACTCATGATGCCAACAACGAGATAACCCCATGCTGCTCTCATGATAAGTAAAATCATATTAAAACTATAACCCGCACCTTTGTTTGTGTCGGGAGAGAAATAGTCTGCATTCTCAGCGACTTCAATTCCAGTCCAGCCAATTTTTAGCACCATGATGATCCATAAAACGATAGTCGCAATAACTAATGGTTTTTCAGAAAGCTTTGGTACAACTAAATACCAATGCCCGAGAACCATAGCGTAAGTGACAATTCCAAGTAGACCGGCTGAACTTAAGGCCCAGATAACTTGCTCGGTGTAAGTATTATGGAAAACAACGATCGCCCATAAAGCAGATAGAACTTGAATTAACCAAAGGATCCACATCGCAATATTTTTTCCATCACGGTGAAAGGCATAGATCAATGCACTAGCGACGAGATAAACACTTAAGAAAATAGCTTGAGGACTTTGAAGGCTGGCGTAACGTAAGTGGCAGGCCAGAGCGAGCAAGGCACTACCACCGGCAACAGAAGTTGATAGCTTAATAAAACCTGCGCCCGTAAGTTTACTTGAAGCAATGATAGAGAACAAAGACATAGCAAATGCTAAGCTTAATAAAAAATGTTCTGAAACAATCATCACATCGTTCATTTCCATTCTCCAAGTTGTGCTTCTTCGGCCAAGTATTTAACAAGGTTTTCCACAATAGGCTGATTTGCTGCTAAAAGTTTATTAGGTATAGCATCAAGTTCACACCATTGCCCACGATTCCATCCATTATGTTCGCTATCAGCTTTTAATAAATGAAAATAAAGACAAACATTGCGATCAGCATAATCGTGTTTGGTAACTTGAAATAAAGTTAAATCATTGGGTGAAACTTCAGCACTGACTTCTTCGAGAAGTTCTCGAGCTGCTGCTTGGAAAGATGTTTCACCTTGCTCGATTTTTCCACCTGGAAATTCGAGCATACCATCAAGAATTCCAGACTCTTGTCTAGATTGAACCCAGGCTTCCCACTTAAGTCCCTGTTTTCTCAAAGGAATGATGACTGATACAAGTTTTACCGACATGTACTTTGAATATGACGAATCGACCATGATTGTCTATAAAGGCACCATGTCACGTCTACCCTATGTTAAAGGCTCTTTATTGTTCGCACCTATGGAAGGTGTAACGGAAGAACCGTACCGATTAGTCATCGAAAAGATTTATCCACAGTGGGATTATCTCTTCACTGATTTTTATCGTGTACCGACTGTAGGTAAAATTTCTAGTTCTCCACTACTTAGACATTACGGTGCAAAAACTACAAGTGATTCAAAGCTTCGTTCGAAAACGGGATTTCAAATTTTAACCGCCGAGCAAGCGCAAACTGGCGATGTCGCAAGAGCGGCCCAAGAGATAGGTCTTCATCACCTCGATCTTAATCTTGGTTGTCCTGCTAAAAAAGTGAATGCTCACCGTGGTGGCTCCTTTATGCTGCAAGATCTTGATCTCATGCAACGAACAGTGAAAATGATACGTGCAGAGTTTCACGGAGTTTTCACTGCGAAGATTAGACTGGGCTATCATGATGATTCTAATTTCCTAGAAATTATTGATCGTCTGATTGATAGCGGAGTTGAAGCCATTACTATTCACGGCAGAACCCGTGATCAAATGTATAAAGGCATGGCCGATTGGGATGCCATTGCAAAAGCTGTTGAGCATTCAAGTGTTCCTATTATTGGTAATGGAGACATCTGGAGTGTTCATGATGTGGATGCCATGTTTAACCATACTGGTTGTTATGCTGTGATGCTTGGACGAGGTGCTTTGAAAACACCATGGCTGGCAAAACATTATAAAGAATACAAAGGAAACTTTGAGCAGTTACATGAAACTGTTTTGTACTATGAGCGCTTAAAAGAACTGGATGAATATTTTAGTGAACTCGATAAATCTTTTCGTGCACACGGTTATAGTGAGATGAATATTTTGGGAAGATTTAAGAGTTTGAGCCGTTATCTGTTTGATGATTTTGAACAGGCTGATCAGGTTCGATCCCAGTTTCTAAGGGCAACTCACCTTGAAGAGTTTCAACACCATCTTCAAATTTTAAACTAGCTAGAGCATGCAATAAATAGCGGTAAATCACAGTAAAAACAGTACTACCTGCTAGCGCAAACAAAGGAGCTCCTGCACGAGAGAGCATTGCCATGGCAAAACAAAAGAAAAGTGAAGTTGAAACAGAAAGAGCAAAGCGCTGTGAAAAAAGCTTTGGTTTTAAAACTTCTTGAAGATATTCATCAAGTCGAACAAGAAGACCAACAAAAGACTTTCTATATTTAAAGCCTAAGTATTTATCTTTTGCACCAGGTGTAAAAAGAAAATAGGGCCATAAATAGCAAAGTAAAAAAGATGATAAAGATAAAAGTGAAGCATTAAAAAACTGAAGAATTAAAAACCCTAGTAAACAAGGCAGTAGTCCTCGAAAGTAATACTGATGTCTGGCTTGCTTTTGAGTTAAAATGCTTTGCCCCCAGTTTTATGAGCGACAACAAGTTCAGGAAATTCAAGGTGGGCAGGAGCTTTAACAACCATATCAAAAACATGAAGAAACTCATCCACATCAATCATCTGATCGCGCTCTACATCTTCAATTTCATCCCAAAGAGGCGTGTCGACTGCACTTGGAACGAGAGTTGAAAATCGAACTCCCATTGATCGCCACTCTTCTCTTACAGATTGAAGAAGTCCTGTTAGAGCAAATTTTGAGGCGCTAAATGCCGAAAGACCTGCATAGCCTCTTTTGGCGGCAAGTGAATTCAAGTGCACCACATGAGTTTCACCTTGAATTAATAATGGATGAAGAGATTTTAAAATATGAAAGGCACCGAGCACATGAGTTGAAAGATGATCAACAAAGACTTCACTTTCAGTTTCAATAAGTGGTGCCACATCAAATACACCGGCACAGTTAACAACGAGTGTGAGTCCTTGAGTTTCATCTGCAATGGCATCAAATAAAGCGATGACTGAATCTTCATCGCGCACATCACATTCCATTGAAGAAAAGTTTTCGTGCTCAATGGGACTGTCCCCTCTTGAAGCACCAAAAACAATATAGCCCTCTTGCAAAAGATAATTAGCTATCTCAAGACCTAAACCCGAAGACGAACCAACAACTAATGCAAATAAGGGCTCTGACATACTCTTTCCTTACTTAGCGATACCAACGGCTTTTGTCTCTCTAAGAACAGTTACTTTAATTGTTCCAGGATAAGACATTTCTTCTTCGATCTTCTTAGCGATATCACGTGAAAGCATAACAGTTTGTTCATCTGTAACTTTTTCGTTTTCAACGAAGACGCGAATTTCACGACCACCAGAGATGGCATAACTTCTAGAAACGCCATCAAAAGTATTAACGATATCTTCAATATCAGTTAAGCGTGAAACATAAGATTCCATCATGGCCTTACGAGCACCAGGACGAGCACCAGAAATGGCATCAGAAGCAGCTACAAGGTGAGCAAGTACTGATTCAGGTTTCTCATCATCATGGTGAGCACGAATCGCGTGAACGATATCTGCTGGCTCACCATATTTCTTAGCAAAGTCAGCACCGATCACAGCGTGAGAACCTTCAGCTGAGGCATCGATCACTTTACCGATATCATGCAGAAGTCCGGCACGACGGGCCTGTTTCACATTCATTCCAAGCTCACTGGCCATCGCTCCACAAAGGAAGGCGGCTTCAAGAGCATGTTGATATTGGTTTTGAGTATATGAAGTACGCCAGTTAAGCG
>CAYGRY010000089.1:0-9473 GCA_964352405.1 uncultured Halobacteriovorax sp. | reverse complement strand
GCAAGGATGTCCTCGCCAAGACCCTGGAGAATTCAATGTCAATGAAGGCACAAGTTAGAACTGATGCTAGTGGTAATATTACTATTCATATGGAAGGTGGTTTGAATTACGATTCAAGTGCCCCACTTAAAAGTGAATTGGAAGAACTTTGTAAAACAAACCCTTCTTCAACTATCACTATTGATATGCATAATTTGGATTTTGTAGGCTCATCAGGCATTGGAATGTTTGTCGATACCATCAAAGCACTCAATGATCGTAAAGATCAAATCCGCTTGATGAATGTTAAAACTGAATTTCTAAAAGTTTTCAAACTCTATGACTATGACGCCATGACAGCACTCATCATGGAATTTGATAACGATGATACTGATGATCTAAGTCAAAGATTTGCGGCGAGAGCAAAAACCTATCAGAACTGAAGATGTAGAAGATTCATATACCAAACTGGTGAATCGTCTTGCCGAGCCTGAGGGTTCGGCTTTTTTACGTTTGGAGACTCTAGTCCAAATGATGGATCAGCATATTGATAAATACCTGATGAGTTATCTTCGTATGGGCTATTAGATTCTGGATAATAGTTTTCTTGAGGAGCTGGCTTATAATTTCTTTTATAGTAATGAGAAGCTACTACGTAAGTTCCAAATAAAATTCCGGCATATAGTCCAACAGATGCTCCTACAGCAGGAGATCTTCCGCTAGTTCCAAAAGCTAAACTTGCTGTGCCAAGAAGAGCACCACCGACAGTTCCATACAATGCCATCGTTCCTAGCGCTTTAATCCGTGAGTCAACTTGCGCTTGAGCTGGCTTTGAAAAAAGAATTGAAGTCAGCGCAACAATGGCAAAAAAACAGAAAAAGCTGTGTTTTAAGCGTTCAAGCATTAAAGTCTCCAACATTAGTTACACTTAAAGCTTAAGCACTCCCCCTGGCTTTGGCAAATAATCACGGGCACAAAACTGTTCTAAACCTCCGGGAATATTGAGAAACTTTGAAATCATCTCAACACTAAGGTAGAGACGGCGAACTTGAGCAGGACTAGCCATCATCGAAGACTTCGCTTCGATAACTTTTAAATAATGCTCCTTGTTACGTTTAATAATGACAGCAAGATCGATTTGACCACATCCGTAGCCACGTAGGAAACCTGCGCTGACCAGGACTGGAATACCACTTTTATGAAAATGGGCATTCAAATGGGCTTCCCATTGCATCCCTTTTAAAGATGCTCTTTGACCCCTCGAAAGCTCTTTCTGTGAATTGGAGTCACTCCAAGAGTTGCTATTGCTTGCTTGTGACTTGGAGTGGGATAACCCGCATGATTTTCTAGTCCGTAACCCGGATAAATCGCTCCCAGTTTTTTCATCAGATGATCGCGGTACTCTTTGGCAAAAATTGAGGCGATCCCGATGATCACTGATCTTGAATCCCCTTTGACTAGAGGCTCTTGAATCACACCGCTCCAATTTTTTCGAAGTTTGTGATTTCCATCGACTAGTATCCAACCCTCACCTTCACTGTTTAACGCTTCAAAGCCTAAGGCCATGGCTTCAAGTGATGCAGCAAGGATATTCATTGAATCGATCAAAGCTGGTGAAATTTCTTTGATGACCAAGTTAAGCTGGCAATTATTGATGACTGAAATTTGAAAAACTTGATCACAGACGAGTTGATCAACCTCAAGATCAAACTTTTGAATAATTTTTTGTCTTTTCTTTTCTGTTAACTTTTTTGAATCAGTAACACCAAAGCTATTAAGTTTTTCCAGTGTCTGCTTTTTTTCTTCAAGACTACCACCGCTAAGATAAGCGCAAGCCGCAACCACTGGTCCAGCAAGAGGGCCTCTTCCAACTTCATCAACCCCAGCTAAAAAATCTTTTGATAAGTAGTTTATGTCTTCCAAGTCAGTCCTATTTTAAGCAAAAAAAAAGCCTCACCGAAGTGAGGCTTTTGAGACTTCTTAATTAAATTAAGCTTTATCACCACGATCGTAATCGATAGCAATACGAGCTGACTTACCAGAACGATCACGTAGGTAGTAAAGTTTTGCTTTACGGGCCTTACCACGTTGAACTACTTCAATTTTTTCAACGTTTGGTGAATGGAATGGAAATACACGCTCAACACCCATACCTGAAGACATCTTACGAACACGGAAATGTCCATTAAGAGTTCCAGCTTCTTTAAGTGCGATACATACGCCTTCAAAGATTTGGATACGACTTTTGTCACCTTCTTTAATACGAGAGTGAACAGCGATAGTGTCACCTGTTCTGAATTTTGGGAATCCAGCAACGTGAGGTGATAAGTGATCTTGGTTTACGATATCTACCAAATTCATAATGTTCTCCTATGAACATTTGACCAAACCAGAGGACCGCAATTGCGTTCTTTCGCTTGAGTCGTTTTGAGTCTAAGAGGCTTCTGTTGTTAACCTATCGAGATAGATTGCAACCGCCGATCGAACTGATAAATGGTTGTAACCATCTTCTGCTTTAGAAAAGATTGGTTCCAATCGCGCATCAGCTGCCTCGACTATAGAAGCGTGTAAACCCCAGCCTGTACCAAATACCAATAATACCGGTGTCTTGTCAATCTTAAGTGCCGCATTAAGCTCTTTGACCTTAAGGTCTTCATTCTTAAATTGTGCGCCGGTTACAACGATCTGAGGACGAACTCCTTCAATTTTAAAGACTTCCTCAGTGGCTAATTCCAATGAATCAACCAATTGGGCTACACGCAGTGCATCAGTGCGATCTGGATTATACATTGAACCTGCATCTGACTCCCAATGACCTAAAATTCGCTGCACCATAGCATGTTGTGCTTTGGCAGGTGAAACAAGGAAGTATTTTTTAACTCCAAAAGTACGACAACTTCTAGAGATATCTGAAATATCCATATTTGTGATGGCCGTCGTAACCATTTCACCATTTTTATTTTGAATAGGATGGTGAACTAGCGCTGTATAAAGTCTCACGATTTTTTCTCCAACAGATCAGGACGATACTTCGATGTCATACGTACTCGTTCTTGTTTTCTATACTCATCAACTTTTGCGTGATTACCACTAGTAAGAATAGCTGGCACCGGCGTTTCACCAAAAAGGGCCGGTCTTGTATACATAGGTTCTTCTAACAGATTTTGTTGAAATGATTCCGTCTGTGCGCTTTCTTTGTTGCCTAAGATTCCTGGAACAAATCTTACGGCACTATCGAGCATCACCATCACAGCAAGCTCACCACCGGTTAAAATAAAATCCCCAATGGAGTAATGTTCATCGACATATTTTTCTATAAATCGCTCATCAATCCCTTCATAGCGTCCACAGATAAAAACAAGATCTTTTTCACCGGCAAGATGATTAACGGCAAAATCTTTAGCAACCTTATTTTTCCAGGGAGTCCCTCTAGGGCCAGGACAAACGATACTTAGTTGTTGCTTAATTTGTTCTTGATCATAAGCGCCTTCAGCAATCACGCCTTCAAGAAGTGCTGTTTCAAGAATATCAGGACGCATCACCATTCCTGCCCCACCACCGTAAGGATAAGCATCAACACTTTGGTGATTATCAAGCGCGAAGTCTCGTGGATTAATCACTTGAACTTCAAAATGATCTCCACGTTTTCCACTAAAAGCTTGTCCTGCAATTCCTTCAGTTAAAAAGGAATCAAAATAATCAGGGAATAATGTCATAATCCAAATTCTTTTCATAACTAGATATATACTAAAGCGACTAGGAATTAAATAGCTCAAAGGCTATATACGCTGCGATGAATGAAGTTCTTAAGCTGTTTAAAGTTTAGGCAGTTGTAAAATTTAAAATTCAACTAGTTAAAGATTGCATGTAAATCTAAGTACATAGATTCACAGAAAATAAATAAAAACTGGCATAAATCTTCCATCGAAAAAGGAAAATATTAATCTATTTAAAAGGTAATTTTATGAAGTTCTTATTTATTGTAGTCTTGTTAATTACATCATTTTACGCAAATGCTGAAGATAAATCACAAAAAGAAAATATCCGAATCGCAAAGAAAATTTTAAAAACTGAATCGTTCGACAACTATCTTCATCTTTTAAATTCAAGTAAATCAGAATCTGATTTAATCGTTTTAAGAGAGAATATCGAATATCTTGAAGTCATGAGACTATTTTTTTCATATTATAATGAAGATGATACTTCGTATTTGCCATTAAAACGATTAGTCCGATATATGGATGATAATGCTAAAGATAAAGTCGTTTATCTTCATTGTCATCGTGGTGGCGGTCTTCAAGTTTTTATTGGAATAAATGTTTTTACATGCCTTAATTTTGAAATCGATAAGACAGGTTTTGTAAAAGCAAAAATTAAGAGTTTTAATCTATATAAGTTAGGTTTGGGATTTGAACTCAGCTTATCAGAAAGACCAAGCTTTATCGTGGATGAGAATAGTATTGAAGAGACGAGCGGAGGCTTTGCTGTACTGAACACAGATTTAGCATTCGCGGTGGGTGTAAAATTTAATTGGATAAACGGTAAAAGCCTTGAAGAAAACCTTAGCGATACAAAGATAGGTGGTTCAATTAATATTTTATCAATTGGATATGGAAGAATTACGAAAAGTGAGCAACGACCTACCATTGAATTTCAGATTGATCTAGAAAAGATTTAATTAATGTAGATAGGGATTGATCAAACCAGTCCCTTTTACAACTTCTTAGTAAAAGCTTATATATCTCTGCCTTTTTTTAATTTTGATAAGTACACAGGAGTAATGCCTAAATAACTTGCAACTAAGTAATCTGGTATTGAAAATTGTTTTACTGGAAATTTCTTCAAAAATGATTCATAACGTTTTGCCGCATCTAAGCATAAGAATTGATATTCCCTATCCTCCTTTTCACAGTAAAGGACTTCCGCAATTTTTCTCCCAAGTTTTTCCCATGAGGGAGAAAGAGAGTAAAAATCTTCAACGAGTGACATTTTAAATCTTGAAATTTTACTACTTTTTAGGGCCTGAACATTGACTCGTGAGACAGAGCAATTAAGATAGTCTGCATAAGAGCCAATAAGCCCTCCAGGTCCTCTGAACGTCTTGACACAGTCATTACCATTTAATCCTTCATAGGATATTTTAAAAAGACCAGTTTCAACAACACCAAAAAAGTCAGCATCCTCACCATTTTTAAGTAAACACTCACCTGCATTAATATCGATAGTTTCAACATGTTTTAAAAACGCTGTTATTTCTAAGTCTGTAACATTTGTCAGTGAGTATATTAATCTCTTCATTTCACTTAACACATCTGTTCTCCGTAAAAAGATAAAATAAGTGCACACGCATTAATTTGAATAATAAAAGCACATCTGAGTCTTTAGAATAAAAAGATGAAAAATAACAAGAATTTTGGATAGAGCTGTAGGCTCATCAACATCATCAAGTAAAACATATTATTTTTTATAAATAAATAAACTAGTTTAATGATTAAAACATAAGAACAAGCTAGCTTATTTAAATGAAACCGAATCACCCAAAACTGAAGTTTTTTCAAGAAGTCTTAGGTTTAAATCCACCATCAAAAGCGTTTAAACAGATACTTAGAAATCTCTTTGGCGAGGAAGATGTGCCTCCAACAAGAATAGGAATATCGAGTCTTCAACAACTTCATTTAAAGTCTATCAAACTATGGCGTGGAAAGTTTCATCTTGATAAGACAGTTATAATTACAAATTTATATAATCATTCTCCAACACCAATAGAAAATGGTTGGTCGGTTAGAAAAACACAAATGCAAGACTTCAGAGGTATGAAACTAACCTATGATAGTCATAATGGAACTGACTTCAGTGTCCCTGTTGGAACTCTAGTTGTCGCCCCAGCAAACGGAAAAATTGTTAAAATATCCAGAGAATTTAATCGTGGAGGTTTAAAAATCTTCGTCGATCATGGTGAAGGGCTAATGACAACTTATGCACACCTTTCAAGAGCACTTGTAAAATTAGGCGATACAATTGAGCAAGGAGCTCCTCTGGCACTATCTGGCTATAGTGGTGTAGATGGATTAATTACATTTCCATTTGGGATCCCACACATCCATTTTAATACGTGGCTTAACGGTGAACCAGTTGATCCATTTTTGTTACCTAATGGAAAAAGTTTATGGGTAAATAACTTTCCAATGCCATATGATATTTCTTTAAAAGTTAATTCATCTTATATTGAAAGCTCTTACAATAATGAAAATATCAAACAAGCAATACTTTCTTGTAAAACCACTTCAACTCTTAGTCGTTTTAATAAAATGGAGAATCAAGAGTTATTAGCAGCTGAACTAATTTCGGAAATGAATTATTACCCTACGCGTTTTAAAAAAAGATTCAATGTTTATGAAAAAGAGTTTGATCGTGCTAATTGCCTAACTCTTCCATTTCTTAAGGACGATTTTGAACAAGTTGTTTTTAGTGATGAGATTTAAATAAATGCAATTACCTCACGAAGCTAAAGTATTTATTGGAATTGCACTTTTTTTAATTACATTCAGTCTGGCCTTAGACTTATCAGTAAACAGCTTTATTGATATTATAAAAAAGCCAAAAAAAATAATTCTCGGTGTAATCGCTCAAAATGTACTACTTCCAATTTTTTCATTTCTCTTAATATACTTAGCAGATTTAAGTTTTGAGTACGCTATGGCAATTATCTTTATTGCTTCTTGCCCAGGAGGTAGTTCATCAAATTTCATCTCCTATTTAGCAGGTGGATCTGTTGCTTATTCGATGTCTTTAACATTTTTTTCATCCATTATTGCGATTATATCGACTCCGTTCCACATGAGTTTTTGGCCAACACTTTTAGATTCAACTCAACTTGTGTCAAACCTTGAAATCAACCGACTTAATCTATTCATAAGTCTATTAATACTACTTATTATTCCTTTGATTTTAGGAATTATTACGAATAGTTACTTTGGGATTAGAGTCATTCTATTAAAGAGTATCTTAAAGAAGCTTTCGATTATCTTTATGATTAGTATCTTTTCTTATGCGATATATTTAAACCATGGATCTTTTGGTTCAAATTTTAAATCAATCTTTATTTTAGTTTTAATTCACCAATCAATTGCTTTAAGTATCGGGTATATAATGTCGACTTTAATCAAGTTAGATCATAAAGAAAGCAGATCTTTAACAATAGAAGTTGGTTACCAAAATACTTCTCTAGCTTTAGGAGTTGCACTAGCCTTTTATTCAGACATGTCTCAATTGATCCTACTTATAGGCTGGTGGACGATTTGGCACAATATTTCAGCGTTTCTACTAATCATTGCATGGAGAGGTAAGGATTATTTTAAAGAAAAAGCTTATATTACTTAGTTGTTCTTTTTTAGTTTTGATAAATAAACTGGCGTTATACCTAAATAACTAGCGACCATATAGTCTGGGATTTTATTAATCTCATTTTTAAATTCTTGAAGAAATGAGTGATATCTTGCAGCAGCATCTAAACAAAGAAATTGGTATTCTCTTTCTTCTTTTTCCAAGTAAAGACTTTCCGTAATTCTTCTTCCAATTTTTTCCCAATGAGCAGAGCTTTTAAAAAGCATCACCATCTCATCACCAGTAATTACAGATATTTTACTATCGCTAAGAGCTTGAACCGATAATCGGCTAGGGATCGCTCTTAGAAATTCTGCATAGGCACCTATCACTCCCCCCTTTGCCCTAAAGGTTTTTATTGCCTCTTTTCCTTCGCTATCAACATAAAATATTTTAAATAGTCCCTCTTCTACAACTGCAAATCTGCTAGATATTTCATCAACTGATAAAAACTTGTCGCCTTTTTTAACTGTTTCAGATCGAAAAAGTTTTGCAATATCATTCCATTGCTCATCAGAAGTTTTTGAATATTTATCAACTAAAATTCGAACCTGTTCACTCATAAATACTCCGGAGGATTTATTTGAACTGTTTTTGCTTCAAGGTCTATTTCACCAACAAATGCATCAACAAAAGGTATATCCATTGCTTCTATTCCACGAATAACTAGAATTGCTTGAACACCGTTATCTTCAAGCCCAATAATTCGCCCTAATTCTTTACCTGTCTCGATATGAACTGCCTTACAACCAATAAGATCATCTAGATAAACTTCACCTTCATCAAGCTCAGGAAGGTCACTCTTTAATATATGAATTGAAAATGGAATCATTGCTTCGACAACACTTCGGTCATTAATACCTTTTAGGTAGGTCATCACTTTATGACCAAATGATATTTTTCCTATCGTAAATTCTTCACCATCACTTTTAATGCTACTTTTTGCAGCTAGTGGAAACAGAATAATTTTTGAATCTAGATCAAGAGAGCTATCCTGAGTATTAATGAGATGAAAAGTGAAAGCTCCCTTAATACCATGGGGCTGAGTGCACTTACCTAATTCGACGATGGGTTCATTTTTCCAAGTTTTCATATAATTGGTAATATAGTTGTAAGCAGTCCAATTTAAAAGTTATCGATCTTCTCTCATTAGAGATTTTTTCTAAAGTTATAGCGAGCAATAGAGTAACCAAGATCCTTATTTAAAGTAATCATCCCTGTATTGGTTACTTTCGTATTTGAATCCATAAAAGCACAATTCATTTTTCTGGCCCAAACTTCTCCCATTTCCTTAAGCGTGCGAGCAATACCGTACCCTCTATAATTATGATTCACCCATAAGGCGTGAATATGGCAAGCCATCTTTCCTTCAATCATATATCTATCAAGAAAGTGAGAAGCAATCATTTCAATGCCATCAAAACCAGCTAAGCAATGGTATTTTTCATTTCCATCTTTTAGTTTTTCGATAAATTCGTTGGCCACTGAGTCTCGTTTCTCATCGGTTCGTTCAACAAACCCTTCGGGATCACTATCGCGCCAACAATATTCGTTACAAACAAAGAACTGACGAATTTCTGCTAAGTCACTTTTATTAATTTCTCTATAATCAATTTTCATCTTTAATAATATAGATGTTTTATTGATGATTTCAAAGCTTCCTTTTCCTTAAACTAGTTTAAGAAATTTGCAATTTTGTAAATATAGACTGTATTTTTTACTAGATCCCTATATTCAAAAAAGATTTCCTTCTAGTATCGAGAAAACTAACGGGGGGCCAACAATGAAATTTTTAACTTTTGTATTACTTTTTTCTACTCTTAACGTTTCTGCTAACGTTCAAGAATCTGATCACGTACGAAACTGTCGTATTCAATTCTTAGAAGCTGTCAGCTCAATTGCTGAACCAACTATTTCAAGACTTGCAGAGCTTAATGATGATCATGTGGTAGTTATGGAGAAGTATGAAGATCTGATGTACACATCTCCTGAAGCAAGAGATTTAGAAAAAGCTATTCTCGCTCACTGCAAGAATTTTTCTGTTCTTAATTAATTTGGATTTTAGGCAAAAAAAAAGCCCCTCTTAAAAAGAGGGGCTTAAAGATGGCGCA
>CAYGRY010000088.1:0-9581 GCA_964352405.1 uncultured Halobacteriovorax sp. | reverse complement strand
TAGACCTAAAGGACGATTATAAGTGCAAGAGGAAACAATGAAATTAATATTTAAAACTCTTCAGCTCTTAACGTCACTAGGTTGGAAAATTGTTCAAACTTTTAATAGTGAAAAAATGCCTTCACTTTTAGAAGAAAGAACAAACTACAGCTGGCAATTACTCAACGATTAATTGAGTTCCAATTTATTGGCTCAATATCATGTTGAATCAAGTATTCATTCGTCTTTGAAAAATGCTGACATCCAAAAAAACCACGATAACTTGATAAAGGTGAAGGATGCACAGACTTTAGAACAAAATGTTTTTCTTCGCAGACTTGACTGGCTTTCTTTTGAGCAGGACTGCCCCAAAGTAAGAAGACAATATTTTTCTTTAGATTCAACTTTTTAATAATTTCCGCCGTAAACTCTTCCCACCCTTTTTTCTGATGAGAACCAGTTTTAGATTTTTCAACAGTTAAGACATTATTTAAAAGTAGAACTCCTTGTGAAGCCCAAGAAGAAAGATCACCATCTTTTGGAATTTGTAGAGCTAAATCAGATTCGAGTTCTTTATAAATATTTTTTAAAGATGGTGGAATTTTAACTCCCTCTTGAACAGAGAAACTAAGTCCGTGAGCCTGACCTTCTCCGTGATAAGGATCTTGTCCCAGGATAACAACTTTAACGTTATTTGGAGAGCAGTATTCTAAGGCTTTAAAAACATCTGTTTGTAATGGGTAAATAGTTTTATTTTTATATTCTTTACTTAGGAAAAGTTCTAGTTCATCTCGTCTCTTAGACTTAAGAAAATCCTGGAGTTCACTAGACCATGATTTAGGAAGTTGATTGAATATTTTCATGAAATTAAGAATGCAAATTTAAGGCTTAAAGGTCAACTCTTCTTTAACTGGAAGATTAGTTTTCTCATCAACTTCTTTGTTACCTTTAATGACGATACGCTCTTGATTAATATCCATATCTATTGTCCAAGCGGAGCCATAGACATAAGCAATGGCAGCTTCTTTATCACTTTTATTATACTTAGCCAGATCAAAAACTATAAGTTCTTGACCATGAGCTCCCCCCGTCCACACGGTTACTAAAAAAGGCTGATCTTTATTTTTAAACTTTACTAAACCAGACTTTAAAAGTTTTTGTGTCACAAGATCCGCTTGATAGCTTAAAAGATTCTTTTTGTTCTTAACGACTTTTACAGTTGTTAAAAAATCCTTTTGAGATGTTTCAATTAATACGCTTTCATCGACACTTCCGACTCTAAAGTCTTCAGCCGAAGCGACATTTAAGATAAATAGTAAAAGGTATATTAAGTTTTTCATCATTTTATTCAGTTAGACATTTAGCCTGTGCTTCAACATCATTCCCTGCAGCCTGATAACAACGTCTACAGGAGTGCACACCTTGGATATAGGCCGAAGCACGATCTTGATCGTATGAAATAACCGCTTTTTCCCAGTCTTCCATTCTATCGTTGTAAACTTGATCATGCATACGACGAATACGTGCTGATGACGGTGCCTTTAAAAGATAATTTATATAATAGAATATTGATTCAACTTGCATGTCTGGATCAGTACTCATCTCTTTAAAAATTGTTGTATTTTGCGACCTGTTTGCGCTTGCTGGAACAGATGTCAACGGAAGCTGACCAGAATCTCTAAGACTTAAGAAAGTAGTACGAGTAAATTGACCTAGACCATGAGCAGTAGATCTTGGACGCCCTTGGCGACCACGAACCTGACAAAATGAATAATTCATACTGTGAGGATCAAAATTTGTTGATGAAGTTTCTCTTTTAATAATACAAACAGCTAAACTTGCATCAAATTGAGGATGAATACTTTTTGGATCACTCACTCTCTTTCTAAAAAATGCTTGATCTAAATTTCCACCACCATTTTGATTTAAAAAAGTACGGCAATTGGCTTCATAGTTTGAATAGTTAATCAGGGAGATTTGATTTGCACTGAGATTTTGCTCCATAAAGGATCTCACTTGCCTCTCATCTTTACCAGAAGCTCTAGCACATGAATCTACAAGTCCATCAAGTCGGATTTTATTTGAAATGACTTGTGCCTTATTAACAATAATCTTTGCTCGATCCTTTCGGCTTATATCTTTCCACATAGAGTTATCACGATACCAATTTCTAAGAGCGTTAGCGCAGCTTCTCTGACTTGATGTACGTGTAACAAGACTGGCAAGTGTAGTATAAGAATCTCTATTGCTAGGACGATTCGGTTCACTAGGTAGCTGAGGAATGATTGTTTCAGTCACTTCAACTTGGCATTCAGGTACTACAGGTGTCAAAGACGAAATAACTTGATTTTGGATATCTTGAGGATTAACGAGTCTTGCTACATCCCCTTCACTTGCACCACGGTTAAACCATTTTTTTGCCACGTAAACAGTTTTGACAGGACGCTCTTCCCTTCCATTAACTGTTAGGACTTGAATCGCAACCCCTTGAGGCCACCATCTAGGATCTTGATTTTCGACTCTTCGAATAACGGTTAAGTTGCCATTTCTTGAAGCAGGTACAACCTTGTCCGAACGAAAGTTCTTAGCAACAGTAAGAACGTCTATTGATTTTTCCAGTACATAAATATCGCTGTTATCTGCACTAATGGCCGAGCTCATTAAATAGCTTATTAATGTTAGGCAGGTCGTTATTTTTATTAGGTTTCTAATCATCAACTATTTATCGGTATTTTATCGAAAAGCTGAACTTTTAGTGCCAAATAGCTGAAAACTGGATAAGATAAGTCTATGAATACATTTAAAGGACATATTCTTCTCCAACGTATCTTCGATATAGGTGCAGAAATCGACTTGGCTAAAGCCGCTTCTCTTTTGTCTGCCAATGGACTTGCCGAGCAATTTAAACTTCGAAGAAGTTCTAGAAATATTATTATCGACGAAGCTCCCCTATCTATTTCACTAGGTGATTGGGAGCACGAACATCTTGGTAAAGTATTAAGTATCCAGACACTTGGAAAACTTTGGGTCTTTGGTGCTTTTTCATTAACTTTTAAAATAAGTATTGAAGAAGAAACGCCTATTGATCAAATCAAAGCACTTGCAAACTATCTTGAAAATGAAGATGAAATTAGCATTATTGCTGTTGAAAAAGCTCAGCAAGTGATTGCTGATATGTCTGCAGCGATTAAGCAACCTGGTATCTGGAATCAATTTGAAGATTATATCATCTACATGCGAGACCCTAAGGGCGCGCAAACACCTCAAGAACTTTTAGAATCGGACCATTTCTTTCAGCTTCTTTTAACTGAAACAGAAGTCCAATTATCGAATCAAATGAAAGACGCTATTAGAGCAAACTTCTTTCAATATTCAAAAGACGATTATGTTGTTATTGATTGGAACGCCGCTTATATATGCGCTACAGCTGCTGATGCTCAAGACATGGCCGATGTTGCTGAATTTGCACTTTGCCAGGTTTTAGAAATGCGCTACTACGACGAAATGCTTGATAAAAAACTAGGCAATCTTTATAAATCCATTCAAGGAAGTAAACCTTCTATTTTTTCTAATAGCTATTCACATCATGCACACGACGCTGCGTTGATTTATATTGAAATAAGTGAGGTGATTGAGAAAATAGAAAATACCCTCAAAGTGATTGGGGATTTTTACTATGCCAAGATCTTTAGAGCTGCCAGTGAACGCTTTAGAGTCAAAGACTGGCAAGCTTCAGTTGACCAAAAACTTAAAAACCTTGCTGATGTCTCAAGTCTTTTCCAAGCCGAAACAAATGAGAAAAGAAATCAATTGATGGAAGCAATCATTATTATATTAATTGCGATCGAGGTCGTTCCTTTATTATGGGACAAGTTTAGCCCGTATTTTTTAAAGTGATGTATGTCTGATCAAGGCTTAGGACTCACTTATAATAAACTTGAAGAACAACTTTCAAAAAATGGTTTTTCAAAATCATTTGCCGAACTTATTTTCAAAAAGGCTTATCGAAGACCAACTTTTAAAGGTTGGGAAGATGGCCGAATGTCTCCTAAACTTTTATCTTTTTTAGAGCAACTGGATTGGAAACGCCCAACAATTCTTCAAACACATCAATCCAGCGATGACACCATAAAGTTTCTGTTCGGTCTTAAAGATCATCGTAGTGTCGAAACTGTTCTGATACCTTTTTATCGAAAGGATACGGTCTGCTTATCAAGCCAAGTTGGCTGCGCGATGGGATGTCGTTTTTGTCATACAGGCACACAAGGATTATCAAGGAGCCTGACAACTTCAGAAATCGTTGGGCAATACTTAGCAGCGTGGGACTGGGCCTACCATAAAAGAATAAATGGTACTAAAGCACCTAATATTGTTTTTATGGGACAAGGAGAACCTCTCCATAATTTTGATCAATTAAAAGAAACGATCGATCTCATGACGGACTCAAGAGGCCTCGATCTTTCTCATCGAATGATCACTGTTTCAACCGCTGGCTATCTGCCTGGACTCAAAAGATTCAGTGAGCTAGATGGAGTAAATCTGGCAATCTCTCTTCATAGTGCGATTGAAGAAAAAAGAAGAGAACTCATTCCTATTTCTAGAAAATGGCCAATAGAGTCTCTTATGAACGAAGTTGATAAAATCAAACTAGGACGTAAACAGGTTGTTTTGTACGAAATCATGCTTGCAGAAGATTTTAATGACAGCAAGGAAGATGCTCTCGCTTTAGCCAAGCTTCTTAAGAACCGTCCACATATGGCAAACTTAATCCCCTTTAATCCATATCCGGGTTCGCCGTGGAAACGCCCAAATGACCAAAAAATTGAGGCATTTAAGTCGCAACTTGTTGAATTTGGCATAAGAACGACTATTAGAAAAACAAAAGGCGACAACATTATGGCCGCTTGTGGACAGCTCAAAACCTAAGCTATATCACCATAATCACTGAATTTTTGTCTAAACCTTGTCTTCTTAGGTCAATAAATTGTCACCTATAGCTGTCAATAATCAGCTTAAAATACCAATAAGTTGGTAGTGATGCTAATCCGAAAGAAGGAGTCATTATGAATCATAATGAAATCCAATTAAGGCAACAAATGATCGAGACTCTGATTGAGCAAGAGTTAGCGACTATTGATTGGGAACTTTTTCCAGATATTCCGGTTGATGCCACTTATGGTGAAGCTTTGATCATTGCTAAAGCTAAACTTGAAGACGATTACTCCAAGATTGAGTTTAAAGATATTTTAAGTCTTTATCATATTTTCATTGGTGATGAAGTGATTGGTCAAAATGGAATTACATTTGTTGAAATTGACGAACTAAAAGCCAAAGCTAGTTAAAGGAAGAAATGAACATTGCTTCGCTTAGTGCTAACGAAATTGATCGTCTCAAAGAACTTGATGAACTTAGGATCCTTGATACTGAAGAAGAAATTAACTATGACGCTATTACAAAAATTGCCTCAAATATTTGTGAAACTCCAATATCACTTGTGAGCCTTGTTGATTCTAAAAGACAGTGGTTTAAAAGCCATCATGGATTATCAGCAAGACATACTCCCAGAGAAGTTGCCTTTTGCTCTCATGCTATTTTGCAAGATGATATTTTCATAATTGAAGATGCGAGATTAGATAGCAGGTTCAAAGATAATCCTCTTGTCGTTAATCAGCCAAATGTGATTTTTTACGCTGGTGTTCCACTTATTACGAAGAACAATAATGCGCTTGGAACTCTTTGTGTCATTGATCACCTCCCAAGAAAACTTTCAGAGAACCAAATTGAATCTTTAAGATTACTTGCAAGACAAGTGGTTGCCTTATTCGAATTAAGACAGGCTCAAAATAATTTCGAAGATGAAGTATCAACCAAATTAAGATTTTTAAATGGTATTAACCATGAGATGAGAACTCCTCTTAATATCTTAAATGGATATATAGAACTGATTGAAGATGATGCTATTACAGCTGGTGATGAAAAAACAAAAGAGTCTTGTCAGTATATTAAGACGGCTTGTGAACAACTAACCAACTTAGTTCGAGATGTCGTCGATCAAACCTCTATCGAATCAGGTTCTCTAAAAATTTACCCCAAAGAGTTTGATTTAAATACGTTGATTCATAATGTGTTAAAAGAATCGAGAAAACTTGCAGCTAAAAAGAATATTTTGATCGACCTACAATACAAAAAAATTGAAACACTTTTTGCTGATGATCATAAAATAAAGCAGATTATTTTTAATCTACTTACTAATGCTATTAACTATGGTGAGCCCGATAGTATCATTGAGATTAAAATTGATCACGATCAGGCCGACTTTATTAATATAAGAGTAACAAACTCAGGTAGAGAGATTTCTCTACAAGATCAGTCTAGAATATTCGATCGTTACTATCGAGCTCAAGAGTATGGAAATGGGATAATCTCTGGATTAGGACTAGGATTGCCAATTGCGAGGCATTTAGCACGAGCGCAGGGTGGTGATATCATTCTCGAAAGCAGTGTCAACTCTATGACAACATTCGTATTAATGCTTAAACGTTAAGAAATTAATGCCATAATTTATCACTTTTTATTAGGCATGATAGCCTAATATTAATCTTATTTATTGATGACAAGGATGTCACAGATGAAGCAATCATACTCAACTCTAGTATGTTTAATTTTTAGCGTTTTTCTTATGACAAGTTGTGGAAAAAATCCTCACTTGATAGACACTATAGCCGGAGAAGTTGGCGGAACAGACCCTGTTGATACAACGCCTACTCCAACCCCGACGCCAACACCGACTCCTACCCCACCACCGACTGCGAAATATATAGAGTTAGGGCCAAGAGATTATGATCCAACGAGTGGAGAGAAGCTTTCAGTCGAATTACCCTACAGAACAAAGAAAGTTAAAACAATACCATACGGAACAAGCCAGTCTAATTTGATGTGCAGAATTTTTGGTAAAGATAATTGTGTTAGAAATCGTCAGGTTCTGTTTGCCTTTGATATTCCGGCCATTGGTAAAATTTCAAAAATCCACGATATAAGAATTCAAGCTAATTACGTTGTCTATGGAAAGTCTTTTGATACTGAGCTTTTATGCTTAAATAATATTGGAACATGCTCCGGAAATGGTATTAAAAAAATTCCTCTTCTTGGACTTCAAAAATATGTCAAAAAGAAATGGTGGAACCCTAACTATTGGGCTGCTGGCTACGAAGATGTTGTTAAAAATGATTTCTTTCAAAAGGAATTAAGAAAGTCTGGTGCCATTAATAATAATACTCGCCTCACTGGTGTCAAAGACTTTTCTCTTAAGCAACTATTTGATCTCAATGAAAGTGATCTACTTGGATTACTTCGCGATGAAAAAAGCTTTTGGTTTACACTCACTGATGACACTTTTGTTCAATCTCCAAAACTGGTGATTATTTATGAATAAAATCATTGCTCTTGGACTCATCTTTTTTAGTCCCTTAAGCTTTGCTCTTAACTTACAACTGATAAATCATTCTCACAGTCCCCACTACCTCGTGACTGAGGATACGCTATCGAAAGATTCGCTTATTAATCAAAAGCTAATTCTTTCAGCAAACTATCATCACCTTAACGATCCACTAGTAGCGACTGACGCAACTGGGACAACACGAACAAGAACTATTATTGATGGCATCACAACAGTCCAAATTGGTGCTGGCTGGCAGACATCTTCTCGTTTTTTAGTTGGTATCGCAGCACCATTTTCACAAGTTAGTTTTGTTGATGGACAAACAAAAGAGAAAGGCGTTGGAGATACTAGTGTTATCGCAAAATACAGAGTCACAGCTAACAATGATCCAACATCAATTGCTCTTATTCCTACCTTTACTCTCCCTACTGGAGATCAAAATTTATTCTTAGGTGACGGTGGTGTTGGTCTTGGTCTAAAAATGGCGATCGAGCGTGAGTTCAAGCATTTTCGAATTAATGCCAATATGGGTGTTCTTCGCAACCAAAATGCAAAATATCAAGATATCGATTTTAGAAATAGATTTTTGGCAGCCCTAGGCGTTCACGTCCCTATTAATGATCGTTGGCATTGGAGTGCTGAAGCTTATTCAATGCTTTCTAAAACTCGTGAACAAAGTCCAAGTGAGATTGTCGCCGGTATTCAATACTTTAGAAATGATTCACTATCAGTAACCACTGGTCTTGGCTTGGGCGGGGTTGATGGTATTACAGGTAATGACTGGCGTTTTATCGTAGGTCTAAAATGGCAGCCACAAATTTCTGGTGGAATAAAAATGGTTCCACACTCACAGTCCCCTTTAACAACAAAGCAGGAACAAACATACGAACTTATAAGCGAATTAAATTTAGAGGTTCGATTTGATCATGATTCTGATTTTTTAGATGAACAAGATAAAAAAGCGATAAAACAGATCGCTCACCTCATCTTGGAGAATAAATTAGCGGGAAAACTAGTCATCCAAGGCCATGCTAATAGAATTGGCGAGGCGGACTACAATAAAAATCTATCTTACAGAAGAGCAAGAGCTGTTAGAAAAGAACTTATTCATCACGGTTTAAATCCAGAATTAACCAAAGCTATTGGTTATGGCCAGAGCTTTCCTATTCTATCTGAAGATCCAAGACTTGCTTTAGATATGAGCCGTCGAGTTGATTTTCTTATTCAGTAAGCATACCTTTAATCTATGTTAAAACTTAGAAAAATTGGCCTCGCCTTAGGCGGTGGCGGAGCAAGAGGACTTGCTCACGTCGGTGTCCTTAAACACTTAGAAGAAATTCAATTGCGTCCAGATGTCGTTGCTGGAACAAGTGCAGGAGCCGCAGTCGCAGCCCTTTACGCCTTTAATATTCCTCTGGCCGAAATTGAAGATGAATTATCTAAACTAAAACCAATTGAATTATCGGCTATTCGACTACCTAAACTTGGCTTAGTAGAAAATACCGGTCTTATTGATCTGATTGAAAGAAAACTTGGTCATGACTGTCTAATTGAAGACGCCAAAATTCCACTAGCGATCAAAGCGACCGATGTCATTAGTGGTCAATCCTACTTGATGACCAATGGTCCTGTTTTAACCGCTTTACAAGCTAGCTGTTGCATTCCTGGCGTCTATCTCCCAGTTGAACGTGATGATCGTTTACTTGTTGATGGTGGACTCACAGAAAATGTTCCAGTTTCTGCTCTTGATCACTTGGGTGCACATATTAAAATTGCTGTGAACCTCAATGGTAATGAAAGTTATCCTACACCTACAGGTATATTAGATATTTTGGCTAACTCGCTAGATATATCCATCGACAATCAAACTCGAGAGCAACTTGAAGAGGCTGACATTGTCATCTCGATGGATTTATCTAAATACAGTCGCTTTAAAAATGATCAGGCTAAGCTTTTAATTGAAGAAGGAATGAAAGCCGCAAAGTCAGAAGTTCCTGCAGCAACTTGGATTTTAGTCCGAAAGAAATGGAAATCTCTTATGAAAGTTTTCCACAATCTAAGTCCAATCAAGATGCCAAAAATTTTCAAAAAGTTTTTTCAAAAATAATAATGGCGCACCCGGCGCGGATCGAACGCACGGCCTTCAGCTCCGGAAACTGACGCT
>CAYGRY010000087.1:0-9950 GCA_964352405.1 uncultured Halobacteriovorax sp. | reverse complement strand
GTAAGTTAAGATTTAAGGCGGCTTTTGAAGAAGTGGATACACGCTTTCAAAAAGTATTCCCAATTATCTTTGGTGGCGGTAACGCTCGCTTGCAAGTTGTTGGTAACCTTGAGGATTCTGAGTGTGGTGTAGACATTATTGCTCAGCCACCTGGTAAGAAGATGCAAAATATTAACCTTATGTCTGGTGGTGAAAAAGCCATGACGGCCGTAAGTTTAATTTTCTCTATCTTCCTGGTTAAGCCATCTCCATTCTGTCTTCTGGACGAAGTTGATGCTCCTCTTGATGATGCAAACGTTGGACGCTTTAACGAGCTTCTTCGTGAAATGAGTCAGGAGAGTCAATTTATCTTGATTACTCACAACAAGAAAACAATGGAACTTAATGACACGCTTTATGGTGTGACCATGCAAGAGCCAGGTGTTTCAAATGCTGTTAGTGTTCAACTTCACTAAAAAAAATATCTTCGTGTCTTTGCTACTGGTGCTTTGGATGCCAGTAGCGGAGGCTTTTTTACCTTCAGCTTTTCGTTGCCAGTTTACTCAAGAAGAAAAAAGTTTAGTTTCAGGCAAAATTAAAAAAAGTGAAGGTCAAATCGAGTATCGCCAACCCGGTCGTATTCGTTTTGAGATTATGAAGCCACATCAAATTATCTTTGTCGGTAATCCTAAAAGAACTTGGTATTACACGGCTGCGCCATTTGATGGAGAGCCAGGTGAAGTCACCATTTCAAATGGTGCCCAACATCCCATTTTAAAATTCTTTGATGTGCTATCTAAAGGTTTAGTGAAAAATGAATCTTATGATGTTGAAAAAAAAGATGGATTAGTTACATTAACTTTTACTAAGGCTGCCAAGGAAGAGTTTGGTTTAAAAAGCGCTGTTCTTACAATGGGCCAGGACTATACTTTTCCAGGCCTTAAAAAAATAGCAGTAACCCTAAGTGACGGTAAAACGATTGAATTATTTCTAAGTAATTTAAAACCGAATGTGGCCTTACCTGAATCTGTGTTTCGCTTTGATATTCCGGCCAATACTCGTCAAAACCGTCAGTGAAGATCCCCTAAATCAAGCTTAAAGTCAGATGATTTTTCAATCTGTTGATAAATAATCCAGTTCCTAAGCACAAGCTTTACGTAGTTTCTGGTTTCTTCGTAAGCAATGCCTTCTATAAACTCAAAGACATCTTTTCTGTTTCGAACTCGATACCAATTTTGAATTGGACCCGTGCCAGCATTATAAGCTGCGATAACACCAACCATACGCTTGTTCATTTTAGAATTTAGTTCTTTCAGATATGCAGCGCCAAGATAGACATTTTTGGCAGGGTCATAGAGATCATCAAAAGATCTATATTCAGTTTTATATTGTTTACTAAGTCTTAAGGCTAGTTCTGGAATAAGTTGCATTAAGCCAAAGGCGTCAGCCGGACTTCTAGCCTCAGGGTTAAAAGCAGATTCTTGTCTGATTATTGATTGCATTAAATAGGGATCAATAGAGAAGTGTTCTGCCGCTTTGAAAACATCTGATTTAAATGATAGGGGATAAAGAGCCGCTAGGTTTTCTGTCATGAACTCGATATCACGCGCTTTTGGATGGGAGTAATAAACACGAATGGCGCCGGCAGCGTGATGACATTTAATAAAGCTATAGAGCCATTCTTTCTTTTCGTTGTTGCTAATTTTATTAGAGCGCCAGTCATCGAGATAATCTTTACACAAATCAAATTGTCCAACTGAGGCAAGCCATTCAACTTCAGAAGACTTGGGTGTTTCATCTAGACTAGCTGAAATTGATTCAAAGCTAGCACCACTTGAAACATGCGCCATCAGGCCATAGAAATTATAAGGGCTTTTCTTATAGAGTTCTTGCCATATTTCTAGTGCCTCAGCAATTCGACCTTGTTTATAAAGAGCTTTTCCCTTCCAAAAGGTAAGCTTCTCATAAAGATCTTCACTAAGTTTTGAGCGTCTTAAGTTAACGAAAGCAATAAACTCATCAAAGTCACCATCAAGGTATAAAGTCCAAGCTAAGTTCCATGAAGCATCATCGAGAATTTTTTGTTGAGTCGGCTCAAAAGCAATAGCATCTTTAAAAAGAATCTTCGCTTCTCCGTGATTTTTAGCTTCGAGTTCAATCATGCCGCGAATCCATGAAATAAGCGCCTTCATATTCTGGCTCATTGTGGGTAGGAATTCTTGGGCTTGTTTTAGAATTGAGTTTGCTACTGTTCTGTTGTTTTCTGTCCACTGCGCTCTCGCTTCTTGAACCATAATATCAGCGAGTGCATCAATGATTTTATCGTCTTTATTTTTTTGAACTAAACGTTGAAGTTTTTTCTTTAAGATATTTGTTTCTCTAAGATGTCCTGTTTTGTCTCTTCTATTTTTAAAAAGCTGGCGGTATCGATTGGCCGCACTAATCCATCTAGAAAAATCTTTAAGCGGCTTTTCTTTAAGAATTTTTTTGTACCAGATAATGGCTTGATCAAAATCCCTCGCTTTTTCAAAGTCTCTGGCAATATCGGGATAAAGATCAGCGGTAGGTGAAGTGTTAAAGCGTGGAGAGTATTTAAAAAGCTTATCCTGCGCCTGCTTTTTTAAGTCGGGATTTGAATCAAGTTTATTAGCCAGAAGCAAGAGTTCTTCTTTTTCGGCCCTTAAACTTTTAAAGGGGGAGAGTTTCAGTGCGTAGCCGACAACAACTTCAGATGAAGCGATTGTTTTGGCGAGATTAAAGATTGTTTCATAAAATTCTTTTTGAAAGCCGACTTGAATTGATTTTTCTAGTTGATCAACATCAACCTGAGGAAAAACTTTAGAAACCCTTGCACATGAGTCTATTAGATATAAATGAGCTAATGAAACTAAGGGGAAATCTTCGATTTCTCTGAAGTATTCAAGTTCGCCGCAAGCCTGTGCATATTTATTTTGTTTACGTAGATCAAGGGCATTCGTGTATTTTGAAAACCAAACTTCTTCGAGTTTTAACGGTCGATCAAGCTGGTTATTAACAAGCTTTTGACCTATTTCAGGACTTGGAGGCAGGCTAGAGAGTCTGGCACAGGCACTAAGAATAAGGACGAAGATAAGGTTCTTCATGACTTCTCATGTTTAAGTTACTGAAATAATAGCACTTTTAAAGAATCTAGCCCATTTTTCACGTAAGCGGAAAAAACTTCATGACCCTTGGAAAAGCCTATTGAACTGCGATACACAGCTTCATCTAGATTTTTAAGGATTTATGCATGCAAACAACAGAGAATACGACTTCTACCAAGTCTGGCCGTCAAAAGATGTTTTTAAACAAAACGGTGCATTTCACCAGTCTTGGCTGTTCTAAAAACCTTGTTGATTCTCAAGTTATGCTTGGCCACTTAGGTCTTGATGGCTTTACTGTGACTTCTGAGCCTTCTGAAGCAGAAGTGATTATTGTTAATACCTGTTCATTTATTGAAGCCGCAAAAAAAGAATCAATTGATACCATTTTAGACCTGGCTGATTTTAAAGATGAAAACAATGGTATTTGTGAAGCGCTTGTTGTGTCTGGTTGTATGGCCCAGCGCTATTCAGAGCAATTAGAAGCGGAGCTTCCAGAAGTTGATCTTATTATCGGTACTGGTGAATATCATAAAATTGTTAAGCTTTTAAAAGCTTATGAAGATGGAAAACTAGAAGCGAAAAGCTTTGTTGAGATTCCAAAATTCATTCATACTGAGTACGATCCTCGCCTTAATACTTCACCATTTTATATGGCGTGGTTAAAAGTAAGTGAAGGTTGTAATCGTAATTGTACTTTCTGTATTATTCCTACTCTTCGTGGCAAACTTCGCTCACGCTCTATTGATTCACTCGTCACAGAGTCTAATCAGTTAACTGAAAGTGGTGTTAGAGAGTTGAATGTTATTTCTCAGGATCTATCTGATTACGGTAGTGATCTGCCTGAAGGTCAGAATCTAGCTGAGCTTATTAAAAATCTTGATAATGTTGAAGGCGCTGATTGGGTTAGATTATTTTATTACTACCCAGACGAGTTAACTGATGAAGTTATCGAGATCATGGCAAATGCAAAACGCATTTGCAAGTATCTTGATAGTCCGGTTCAGCATTTCTCGACAAATGTTTTAAAGAGAATGAACCGTAAGATTACTGGCGAAATCATTCTTCAGCGTATTCAAAAACTTCGCGCGAAGATTCCTGATATCGTTCTTAGAACTTCGATCATCGTTGGTTTTCCTGGCGAAACAGAAGAAGACTTTGAGCAGCTTCTAGAAGGTATTAAAACAGTACGTTTTAATCACCTTGGGATTTTCCGCTATTCAGATGAAGAAGGCACACCAGCTTTCAGATTAAAAGATAAAGTCCCGCAAGATATTATCGAAGAACGCTTTGATCGCTTGTTTGAAGCTCAACGTGAAATTGCTAGAGAGCTAAACCAAGCTTTCATTGGCCAAACTGTTGATGTTTTAATTGAAGGCGAACACGAAGATACTGAACTTTTAGTTGTCGGTCGTCACCAAGGTCAAGCGCCTGACATTGATGGAAAAGTTATTATCAATGATCTATCAGGACAAGAATTGAAGATTGGAGATATGATCAAGGTCGAGATCACAGAAGTTTTAGACTATGATCTCGTTGGTCGCATCATAACGCTGAACTAAAATTCAGCGTTAGTTAAAATTTCATCAAGCTTTATTCTTAAGTCTTCAGTACTAAGCTTAGAATCCTTATTTTCTTCGTATTGCTCGTACAATTTCTTGTATTTGTTAACACTCCAAATTGAATTAAGTGCAGTACCACCAACTGGGCGAAGTGAAGGGATTTGTGGATAGAAAACGTAATCGACGCGCTTCACTCCATGCTTACGTCTAAAACCTTTATCCAAAGAAGCCTTCACAAAACTATTGAAAGCTGGGCGAGGTTGATACCTAGCTGGATCATTTGATAAGGCGTAGTGAATAGTCTCAGGAGTTTCTCCTAATAGTGTCAGTGGAGATGAGAAGATCCCTGCTACAAAATTTCCTGCTTGAACGTATTTCCCTTTAATACCAGCGTTGGTTAGCGCTTTAACCGTTTCAGTGGTGCAATTGAACTCGGCCGTAATATCAAGGTTCTTCGTTCTAAATTGGACATGAGAAGCTTCAAGAGCGTCTCTAAATTGCTGAAGCTTTTCACCATCAATACCATAAATAATCATGGTGTATGTTGGGCGATAAATATTTTGACCTTGAACTAAGTTGGAAAAATAATTACTTAGACCAGTGTTACCAGAAAGAATATCTTTACCATTAGTAACATAGGCATTTGAGACTTCGCCGCGAAGAGAAAGATCTTCTCGAACACTTGCAAGACCAGCTACAAAATGTCCGTTCACACTGCCAAAGCTATCTCCTTGGCGACCAGACATAGTAATGATCAGAGCGTGATCACCTGGTTTTACTTCTTCTTTTTCAAAAAGAATTTTTCTAAAAGGAGTTGGGTAGTTATGTTGTGAGTTTTCGTTCTTATTCATATCTTCAAGAATGAATTTCTTCGCGTTATCTTGAAAGTCTGCTTGAGAAGCACTAAAGAGTTCGGCAGGGGTCAATGATTGCATGATGAAGATTCCATTTTCATCATAATCACCATCGATCCACAATTCTTTGTCTTGGTAATATTTTTTTGAAATTTGATCGAAGTGATAGCCATTTAAAACTTTGGTATATCCAAATTTAGCTTCTTGATCGCCAATAAAGTATTTGCCATCAGTAAAACGCAAAACTCCACGTAGCTCTACTGGACCTGGAATATTAGTTGGAACTTGATCAAGTTCAAACGTGTCAGCATTTCTCTTACCTTTGAATTCATAGGCATAAGGCTTGCCGTTCGATTGGACCACAAACGAAGGTTTTTCTAAGCTTGGAAGCGATTTTTGAATCGTTTGATTGGTTAAGATTTTCAATTTTTCTTTAGAGGTTTGAATGAAAAACTCGCCATTTTGGCTTTCTAGAAAACCTTGCTCAAAGTCGCTGGCAAAAGCTAGATAAGGAAGGAGGGCCAATAAAAAAAGCTTTTTCATAAAAGTGAACCTTAAAAAAGTAAAATAATAAGGTTTTAATAAGCAAAGCCTGTGCCGAAAAATCGGACTAAAAACCATGGAAATTGATCAAAAATTAGTCACAAACTCGTGAGCTAGTCACTTTTGCCGCTTATAGGATTTTAAGCACTTACGTTTACAATGGAAGGGACTATCGACATTGGAGAATTCATGAAACTGCTTATCGCTTTGGTATTAGCCTTATCCCTGCAAAGTGCTCACGCCTTTGATCTCAATACATTTATCAGTGATCTTAAAGTTAAAACGAGACCTCACTTGGTAAAAGTACTTGGTGAAGAAAAAGTGAACAAGCTTTTAGGCGAAGAAGCATCCTCCATTGTTTTGCCCGCTATTCCTAAACTAGAAAAGAGTTCAACTTCAACCGCTGTGTATTCTGTTAAGGAGTATCAGGGCACGGTGAAGTTTAAAGATGAAGAGCTTGAAAAATATAACAATTATTTTGTCCAAGAACTTTTTAGGGCCGTTCGTCGAAGAGATGCTAATTCTAACGAAATATCACAGTGGATGAATGTGCTTCAACAAGGTGGGACACGCGAGGGCGTCTATCGTGGTTTGGTTTTAGATCAAACTTATGCAGGTCTTGAAAATTATCCAATGCCAGTTAACGACACTTTAGTTAAATTTACATCTCGCTTTTTAGAAGTTTACACAGGCAAGAAATATGAACTCGAAAAGTTGATGGGCTTTAATTTCTTTGCACTCAAAAGAAATGTAACAGAGCGTGCTTTAGAAGTTTTAGATGCTATGCCAAGCCAACAAGCGAGAGCAGATTGGTATGCGGTTCTATCAGCAGAACTTGCTAAAGATTATCCACAAGCGTTTGATAATAAAACGCGAACGAATACTAGCGCTGATGCTCATCAAAACTGGGCGAACTCTTACTCGACTCAGTATTTAAAATCAGAAGTTATCATTAAATTACATAAAATTTTTAATAGTCTTATCTAAGCAAATGGGACGTCATTTGAAAGGCTAGAGTACAGCCTTCCAATTCCAAGCGCGATCCCCGCTGAAGATGGATAGCTTTCCATTGTTTTATAAAACGATTTAGGTTCAGGTAACTTGTATTGATAGAGCTTTTCTTTAATCTCGTGTTGAGCTTTAAATCGTTTTTTTAACTCATCTTTATTGGTGGACTCATTAAAGCAATTCGCCACTTCAATACCATTTAAATACAGTTCAAATCTTTCACAGACTCTCGCATCATCTTGTTTTATCGTTGAAAGCGCGGCTTGATGATATGGGTATTCATACAGAATAAGTACTGGGTATTTTTTAAGCTTTGGCTCGATTTCATTGAGAAATATTAAAAAGAAATAATCATCCCATTCTTCAAGTTCTTCGAATAACGGTAAGTGGGGTAAATGTTTTTTTATTTGAGTATGAAGTTTTTCTTTATCTAGATAATCTAAAATATCAAAACCAACAAATTCCTTAAAAATTTCACTAACAGTTTTCTTTTCAACAATAACTGAATTTGGACTTAGAAAAGAAATGAGCTCTTCAAGATCTTGCATGATCTGTTCGTATCTCGCCTGACTCCTATACCATTCAAGCATGAGAAACTGTGGTCGATGAAGCTCAGAGTTTGGCTCATCTCTAAAGCACCAACAAATTTGATAAATTTTATCCATTCCTTCGCTTAAAAGTTTCTTCATCGCAAACTCTGGAGAAGTATGCAAATACCAATCAGATTTCTTTTGACCAAGGGCACTGTGAACTTCGAACGGGTGAATATGAGTTTCCATCCCAGGGTTTTCAACCATTGGATTTGTATAGGTTTGTAGGAAGCCTCGCGCCTCAAAGAAGCGGTGCACTTGTGTTACAAACTTGGAAAATTTAATCTCATCACGCACGAATTACGGCCCAAGTTAAAGGAATCTTATGATTGGATTTATTCAAGCTTTTTATCACGTCCTCGAACTATCGATCAATGCAACTGATGGTGATGTTTGGGGTTTTGTAGGAATCGCTCTCATTTTAGTTGGCGCTGTCTTCATGTGGTTCCAGCCTCAGGCAAAGGAGCAAGCTCCAAAATTAAGTAAACAAGAAAAAATTGAACCTCTTAAAGCAAAAGTTGAAGTACCAAAAGTTTCTAAAGAAGTTGAAGTCAAAGAAGCCAAGATCTCTTTCGCCGATCGTCTGACAAAAGGTTTAAGCAAAACCAGTCAGGGCGTTTTTGGAAAACTATCATCACTCTTTGGTAAAGGTCTTGATAGCGACACATTAGATGAGGTCGAAGAGCTGCTTTATAGTGCTGATATGGGCCCAGCTACAGTGAGTGAAATCATTGAGGCACTCCAAGAAAAAGTTAAAAAAGGTGAATTTGGCCCAGATGATTTTAAAAAATTTATGTACGAATTTTTGAAATCAAAAATGCAAGATGTTCAAAAAAACGTTAGTGATGAACTGTTCACTTTTAAAGGTGGCCGGGGCACTCGCGTGATTATGGTGGTTGGAGTTAATGGTGCTGGGAAAACGACTACGATTGGAAAACTTGCAACCAAGCTAACCGCTCAAGGTGCAAAAGTTGTGGTTGGAGCATGCGATACTTTTAGAGCAGCTGCTGTAGATCAACTTCAAGTTTGGTGCGATCGTTCTGGTGCGACCATGGTCAGAGCTAAAGAAGGCGCGAATCCAAGTGGTGTTGGTTATGATGCACTGCAAACAGCCCTCAACGAAAAAGCTGATTATTGTATTTTGGATACAGCTGGACGTTTGCATACCGCTGGCAACTTGATGGATGAATTAAAAAAATCAAAAACAGTGCTTCAAAAGCTGGATGAGACGGCTCCACACCATACATTATTGGTGATTGATGCCATTACTGGCCAAAATGCTCTTCGCCAGGCCGAAGAATTCAATAAAACCTTGGCTTTAACTGGTCTTATTCTGACGAAATGTGATGGCTCAAGTAAGGCCGGAAGTGCAGTTTCAATCGTTTCTACTCTTCAGGTGCCAATAACCTATATCGGCATTGGTGAAAGCGTTGATGATTTAGACCAATTTAAATTGGAAGAGTACCTAAAAGCGTTATTAGCTCTTTGACTCGGATTGCTGATTCGATTAATCTTGTAGGTAATGACTAGAGAATCTGTAACAGACTTTGAGATTCTAGGGAGCCGCGTCAAGATTAATCCTGACAAAGTTTCCGGTGAAACAACTCCAGACGAGATTGTCGAATACGTGCGCCAAACGGCAACAGGTATTAAGACGCAAGCGCCACAATTAGAAAATGGCCAAGTCTTTTTATTAGCCGCTTTAAAAATAGCTGAAGAAAATCTTAATCTAAATCGTGAATATCGCGACAACATTAAGAATGTCCAAGCATCAGCACAAGACGCCCTTCGTTTTATAGAGGAAGTTTCGCCCACGGCTTTATAAGCCTGTGGAAAAGAAAGACCTAAGGCTAAGCCTTAAGGGTGTGTTGGATAAAATGCCAATAGACGAGCGAGTGCGCGACTCTAAAGCTTTGAGCCTTCATCTTTTTAATCATCTGTTACAAATCTCAACATCATTAGAGTCAGTGGTGATTGGTGTTTATGCACCTTTGCCAGACGAAGCTGATTGGACTTTAAGTAGTCAGCTAAGTTCGCTCACAACAGCTTTTCCGGTTTCGATCGGGAATGGCTTAATGGACTTTCATCAATGTCATGTGAAGGATCTGGTAAGTCAAAAAGCGTTTGGAGTGAATCTTAGGATCCCACCAAGTGGATCGCTCAAGGTAATGCCAGATATCGTTCTGGTGCCAGGGCTCGGATTTACTAAACAAGGACATAGGCTGGGTCGTGGCGGTGGATACTATGATCGTTGGCTTGAAAGTTTTAAAGGAAAAAAAATAGGTTTGTGTTTCG
>CAYGRY010000086.1:0-10034 GCA_964352405.1 uncultured Halobacteriovorax sp. | reverse complement strand
CAGATATATTCTCCACCACCTCATCGTCAGCAATATTATCTTCTTCCATTTTTTTGGTATTGCATTCAATCCACGGGTTTTGAAAACGACCAATCACAACAGTTTCTTGGTTACGCCATAGATACAGTACGGCCGTGGTTGGATCCATATCACGAAAGATCCAATCTTCAGTGGCAAGGTTAAACCAAGGGTTGTGAGTATCAGAAAAAAGAACACGAATTTTATTTGTCATAGTGGGAGAATGATACCCTCTCCCACTTTATAGGTCTATTGCCGATCTATTGATCAATTGTCGTCTTAAGCTTTAAAAGTCCTGATTTTGCCGTTAACAAAAACGATGGAGCAGGCAATCCTTCAATCGTTTTTGCACCTGGAATACAAACTCCGTCTTGAAATTTAAAATCAATCGTTTTAAGCAGTGTAGATGTATGGACACGGACAAAGGCATCATCAAAATCGATAAACAACGGCTTAATCAGATCATCTTTTTCGCGGCGCAAATGTAGATCAATCGCATCAACGAGTCTTGGATGAATCAAGTTCATATCTTTTTCTACCAGACCAATAAAGCCCAGAATTTTGAAGTGTTTTTTAACAAGATCTTTAACTTTAGAGTGATCGTTTAAGTCTTCAGCGTCTGAAAATGAAATTCTCGAGCCATGCTTAAGTCTAACAAATTCAATTTCTTTCATGGCAGAACCTGGTTCACCAGGAGTGTTCATCAAGACAGTAACGCCACTTTCTTCATCAAGAGCGAAGACCTTTACTGCTAATTTACCTTTGTGACGAACAAATTGAAGTTTTCTAATTTGCTCCACGACCACCCAAACTTCAGGATCAAATGGCTCGCCTAATAAATTTTCAAAAGAAGAAATTAAAGCCTTTAAATCTTTTTGTACGAACTCATATTCACCGATTTGGGCCATAAACCTCATCACGTACATCACCATACTAAGACCATCACCAATGGCGAATTCGTCACTAATATTTCGTGATAGCATAAACAAAACCCTGGCGACTTCCTCTTGATTTTCAAGTGTGAGCGAGCCATTTAAAACAACAGATTGATCCTCGCCTGGAGTCTGTTGAGCAGGAAGCCTTTCATTAACAAGCCTCATCCTCTCAAACGTAGGAGTATCCCCCAGCATGCATGAGAAAAAGATAAAGAATGGTAATAAATAGCGCATGAGTCCCCCTGGCGTTGGCCTTAAAAACCCGACGGCCGTCAAAACAATAGACGGCCAAGAAAGCTTAAAACAGCGTTTAAATGAGTTTTAAGACTTTCTGATGAATCTTAGGGATTAATAAAGCAAAGTCGATGCCAGAATAAGGACTATTCGAGAGTGTACTCGGCGTCTACACCGTCGACTTGATCAATTAAAGCATCATCATCAAATGATGGATTATCTTCAATTTCTAGCTCACGATCAACGCGGTATTCATTCTCAACAGCACTTCCATCACCGCGAGGTTTTGATCTTCTGCGACGTTTTTTATTTTCAGCACTACCGCCATCTTCGGCACGTCTCATTTTCTCTTCAATACTTAATTCTTCTTCTTCTTTGTCATTGGAAGAATCTGCTTTTGAAGGTTTTTGATCTTTTTCAAAACTTAATGATTTATCGTTTTCTTCTTCAACTTGATCTTTAGTTAAGAATCTAGCGATACGAAGTTTTTCTAAAATCGATTCAATCGTTTCTTCGGCAAACTCAGAAAGTTTTTTGTCTTTAAAAGACTGATAGTAACGATTGGGGCTTGGTAACATCATGGCTAAAAAAGCTGATTCTTTAGCCGTTAACTCACTCGCTGATTTTTTGAAATAATGTTTGGCAGCGGCATCAATTCCGTAAATTCCAGGTCCAAATTCAACCACGTTTAAGTAAACTTCAAGAATCTTATCTTTAGAAAGCTTGCTATCCATGGTGTGAGCAATCACAGCTTCACGCGCTTTTCTAACAAAACTATAGTCAGGAGACAGATAGAGGTTTTTTGCCAATTGCTGAGTGATCGTACTCGCGCCACGAGGTTTTTTGCCATCTTTAATTGAGTCTTCTAAAGCCTTTTGAATTTGTGCCCAATCAACGCCTTCATGCTCATAAAATGACCAATCTTCGCTGACGACAATCGCTTGTTGTGTAATCTTAGCGATATTTTTAAGAGGCACCCAATTTTTTGGTTTCTTATCAACTTGTGTGTACTCAGCTTTGCCATCAACAAGTTTGATCGAGACGTATCCGTCTTTAAGCTTTTCAATATCTTTATGAGGAATCGCTAGAAAATAAAAAGCGACAATGGCCACAATGATGACATCAAGGATTAGGGAAAAAACTAAAATCTTCTTTTTTTGTGGACTCACAAAACCTCCAAAGCAGACCTCATTTTAAGAGGTTGCCATTGGAGGTGCAAGTATTAATCTGTAACTATAATATCGTTACATTTGTAGGCTTCTAAAAGCTCTTGGATACGAGTGGCTTTAGTACGATCACCAATGACTTCTACCATGGCACGACCTAGACGATCGCGACGCTCAAGTAAGCGCATAGCATCAGAATCCACAGGACGACCAGCAAGAAATTCCTGTGCCCAAACACTTGAGATAAAGTGCTCGCGAATTCTTTCAAACTTTGAACGCATTCCATGAATACCTGGACGATCCCCTGTCCAACTCAAAAAGAGTCTTGGCGTTGCTGTGTGGAAAAGTTCTTTATTAGTCACAACAAAATCATGTCCTTGTTGGGCCAAACTTTGTGCCAACTTCCACTCACGTCTAGCCGGTAAAGCATTTTGACATGATTGAAGACGCTCAAGCTCAGTAAGATCTTGAGCAGAGATCACTTTCCCCTCATCAAGATGCTGATCTGAGAATTGATCATAATCTTTTCTAAAATTCTTAAGTGATTTTAATGAGCCACCAGCTGTAAACTTTAAGAACTCATCGCCCCATTTACCATAGATCTGCTCAACAATATTATCGTAGTCTGACAGTATGGAAACGATATTTTCAGTACCATCATCTCTGCCAGTGAAGTCACGAGTGCTTGTCATTCTCTTTAATTTCTCAGCAACTATCGTCGCTTTTTTGTTGTTTTCACCAATCGCAGTGATTGCATCCGTCATACTTTTTTCGGCGGCTGCGATAAAGTCTTTGATTGTTTTGCCATCAAGATCAAGCGTTAACCATTGTTCATTTTTCGCTGTTCTTAATTTCTCAACATTAGCTGTTAGACGCTCAAGATGGAAAAGTAAGACGGAACGTACACCATCACGGTATTCTTTAACTGGCATCGCATAAAGTGTCGCGAACTCAGGGCTTTCAGAATCATATTTAGCAAGTTCTGCAAGCGCCATGGTGTCTAAAAAAGCGACTTCTGAAAGACCACGACTCATAAAATCTTTAATCTGAGTTTCAAGTTGAACACGAAGATTAACCATACTTAAAAGAACTTGTAGCTTTCTCGTGTTAGCAGGACCTGTACCGTCGTCACTTAAATCACTTGATAAAGCTGCAATCGCCGCTGCCAGTGATTTTTTAAACTCTACAGAGTCACCAAGGCTTTGAGCAAAATAAGCTTCTTTAGCTTTTTCAACAGACTCGCGAAAACTTTTTTGAGAAGCTGCGATGGCCTTATTGATATTATCGAGTTGGGTACGAATAGGTGTTAAGTTTTGAACATCATCAAAATGCGCCTGAGTCACAACATCCATAAAACCAGAGTTTTCGATATCACTTCTAATGTCGTAGAAAGCACAATTAAGTTTAATAAAGCTTTGACGATCGGCCGCATCTTCAAAGTTAAAGCGTTTTTCAAATAATGAATGAATCAGATTTAGAATCGAAGACATGGCAATACCACCAGCTGACAAAACTAATCCGTTTGAGTTAGGAACGAGTAGTCCTAGCTGAGAAAAACGTAAGATAACATCGGCAGAATTTTGTAAGAAACTTTTGTCTCTAAAATTACATTTTCCACGAAGGAAAATATCATTAATATTTTGAACAACATCACCAATTTGTTGACCATTAATAGTTGTCGGTGTGGCAGGAGCAGTTGCAACACCTGCGTTTTCAAGTTCACCTTGAATGGCCGTGGCACCATTAAAAATTTCATCTAATCTGGTTGGATCTTCCTCACCACAGCTATCGCGAAACAATGCCTTTAGGCTTGCAATTTTGGCCACGATATCTGAATACTGCTTAGAAATCATAGGACATGATTCAGGTCTGGCTGGCTTTCTTAGGTTTCTAGAAAAAATATCATTTAAGGATTGGGTATCCTGAATAGAGAGGGTTGGCAGTGTTATACTTGCCCTCGCCTGTCTCATTTGGTCGATAGGATCACTGGCAAAAGTGTTCAACGATAAACATAGAACAGATAGCAAAGCACCCCGACGAATCATAAATCAAACTCCTAAAATGAATTGCCAGCATTACAACGCATCGCGACTTAAATCTCAAGAGATGATGTAATTATGTATACTTATAAGTTATTGAAAGATCGAAAGCCTATGTTCTAGATCGGACTGAACAATTCACCTTTAAAGCGGCTACAGTAAATTTATTCATAGGTTTTACGCGAATTTGCAGATCTCCAAAGGGATACTCAATGCTAAAAGAGGCTTGGTTCTTTTTAGCAGGTTGAAACTGCCCTAAGGCCAATTGGTCAAAGCGATCACTAAAGTCGGTGTATTCACAGTGACTCCATTGATATTTCTTTTTACTCACTTCGCGGTGATAACAAATCACTTGAATCTGCTCTTGATTGGCAAAACCTAAAATTGAGCCAACACAACGATTAAATCGTTCTTGATCATTTTCAAAAGCATCTTTTAAAAAGACGGCAATAATTGAGATCACTCTATAGTAATGCTCGAACATTAAAGATTGATCAAGCTCATTTAATGCTCCTGGCAGTACAGGAAGATTGGCATCCATCCACTTTTTACTAAACTGATCTTCTTCTTCAAGTCCGTGACGACGATGCAGTTCACGAGAAAGCTCTTTAAAACTTTCATCGAGGACTAAATTTAATCTTTCTTGCGTGAGCCCAGAGTTTGGTAAGAGTGAGAAATATTTTGATAAGAAACTTCGAATACCAGCGGACTTAGTATTAACGTAAGCGCCCGTGCGACAAAGCTTAAGACTGATGGATGTTGTATTTTGATGGCGATCAATTAAAAGTAAGTCAGCCTCCCCAACACTTTGATCATGGGAGCCACCAGCAATTTTTCCGACTAAAAGAACTTTTTCAAAAGAATGAGAGTAATGACTCTTAAAATAGTCTGCACAGCTTTTTGCTAACCGAGGAAGTTGCTCGGCCAAATCACTATCATTTTGCCATAACCAGTCTTCATACGAGCGAAGTCTTGAAGTGAGATCGGATTGGATAGAGCTAAGAAAATGAGCTTCACATCCTACTGATTTGGCCAATTCAAGACCGACAAGATACTCAAAGAGATTGCCCTTAAACTCATTGATCAGAGCTTCATTCTGGGACGCTGTATCAAATAGCTGATAGTCTTGCACACTACTTCCAAGCAAGATGATTGTTTTCATCCCGCGATTCTTAGTCTAAGCTTATTAAAACCTAGCACCCATGGGCGATATGAACAAGTTCCCCTCGGTTTTCGAAAGTATCGACGACCTGACGTTAGAACAAATTCGATCTCTTCTCACTGTCAGCGCACAGAACAAAATCCGTTTTCAAGATCGACAGTTTGCTCCCTACGAATCTTACCGTAAATACGTTGTAGCCACTTCATTTTTAGAACATTCAACTCGAACAAAGCATTCTTTTGGCTTGGCCATCCAAAAACTGGGCTGTATGTATGTTGACTTCAATGCCGAAAAAAGTTCTCTTCAAAAAGGTGAAAGCATTGAAGAAACACTTCTGACTCTTTGGTATCAAGGTGTCGATATTTGTGTTCTTAGAACATCGGTTTCAAACCAATTAAGCGAGTTTAAAAATAATCCACCGATTAAGCTAATTAATGGCGGGGATGGTATTAACGAACACCCGACTCAAGCCCTACTTGATTTGTTTACACTCATCGATCAAGGTCTAGAGCTTGATGGGAAAACGGTTACTATTGTAGGTGACTCAAAACATTCTCGCGTCACTCACTCACTGGTTCGGCTGTTGCCACAATTTGGGGCCAAGGTCATTTTGTGTGGACCAAAAGAATACCTTTATGAAGATAAGAATGTTCAACTGATGACGAATCTTGATGAAGCCTTAGCTCAGTCAGATATTCTCTATATGCTACGAATTCAAAAAGAGAGACATAACTCGCCTGAGTACACAAAAATCTATGAAAGCTACAATCAAAACTTTGGAATTGATCTCGCAAAACTAAAAAAACACAATAAAGCGATCCCTGTTCTTCATCCAGGTCCGGCTAATATCGGAGTTGAAATCGCTAGTGATGTTTTAAAATCTGAACTTTTTTTGGGTTACCAACAAGTGGTCAACTCAGTTTATACCCGCATGGCAATTTTAATGGCCATGCTTGAAAATGGTGATAAGACAATTGGACACAAACCTGTTCGCCTATAATCTTTCGTTTTTAACTTCTCTAGGGAGTCGTCCCTACAAATTCTTATTTATTCTTTGGAGATCGCTATGACACACACATCGCGTGAAGTGACTTTTGCTAAAAAATTAAAAACAACTAAAGTCTGGCTTCATTTTGAAGATGGGGTTCACTTTCAAGGGTGGTGTGACTGGCAAGAAGAGCAACTTAAAAATGGTGTTTGGGGAGAAGCAGCTTTTACAACGGCCATGACAGGTTACGAAGAAACCATCACGGATCCAAGTTATTTGGGTCAGCATATTATCTTCTCAGCCGCTCATGTTGGTAATTACCCTAGCGATAAAAAGGTCAGACAAAGCTTGGGTGTGCATGCCAGCTCTATTATTGGTCGACATTTTTCGGCCAACGATTTTCTTGAAGATTTAAATATTCCAATTATAAGTGATATCGATAATCGAGCGTTGGTGAAATATCTTACCGATCACCCAAATCACAAAAGTGTCATCACAACCTCGAAAGTGACTCCAACAAATCAAGAGTTCGAATCAGCAAAGCTTATCTGTGATGAGCTTTCAAAAGTTTCAAGATCAAAGCCAGAAGTCATCACTGCTGGCGATAGCCCTATCGTCTTAATTGATTACGGCTGCAAGAATGCTATTATCGAAAATCTTAAGAAGCTTAAAAAACCATTAGTGGTCGTTCCCTATAATACAACGGCCAAAGATGTTCTAAGCTATAAGCCAAGATTAATCTTTTTATCTAACGGCCCAGGCGATCCACAAAACCATAAGGCTGAGATTTCAGTTGTTAAAGAATTGTTATCTTCAACTATTCCAATGCGAGGAATTTGCTTAGGCCATCAGCTTTTAGGCTTGGCCCTTGGTGCTAAGACCATCAAGCTGCCTTTTGGCCAACGAGGGATTAATCATCCATGTCTCGATCATCAGACAGGTCTTATTTTAATTACCAGTCAAAACCATGGTTATGCCATTGATGACGATAGTTTCGAAAAAATCAGTCAAGAAAAAGCGATTCAAAAAGAATGGCTCGTCACCTACTCTTCTTTATTTGATCAATCGATTGAGGGTATTGCGAGTAGTGATCACCAAATTAAGTCAGTACAATTTCACCCCGAAGCAAACCCAGGCCCAGCTGATGCTTTAATATTCTTTGAAGAGATTGAGCAGTTTTTAAATGGTGAACTCACAAAGCCTATTGAAAAGAATAAATTAGCGCCTCGAGTGAAATTACAAAAAACAGTCAAAAAAGATGTGCCTTATAAAAAGATTCTCTTAATTGGTTCAGGTCCAATTAAGATTGGTCAAGCCAGCGAATTCGACTATTCCGGTACACAAGCATGTAAGTCACTTCGTGAAATTGGCATTGATGTTGTTTTATTAAACTCCAATCCGGCAACGATCATGACTGATCCAGATATGGCCTACGCCACTTATATCGAGCCGATTACTAAAGAGACTATTAAAAAAATTATTAAAAAAGAAAATGTTGATGCAGTCTTATCAACCATGGGCGGGCAAACCGCTTTGAACATTTGTATTGAGCTTGAAGAAGATGAATACTTAGCTAAAAATGGTGTTGCCCTTTTAGGTGCCAATGTTGAAACCATTAAGAAGACGGAAGATCGAAACCTTTTTGCCAAAGAACTTGAGCAAATGGGATACCAGGGTGGAAAGCGCTTTAGTGCCAAAAATGCAAATGATGCCGAACTCATGGCCCAAAGCAAAGTTGGCTACCCCTTAATTATTCGCCGAGACTTCGCCCTTGGTGGAAGCGGTGCTGCTCTCATTCACAACTCAAAAGAGCTGCATGAAGTTCTAGAGTCTGATATTAAATTTCCAGTCACCATGGAAAAATCACTGGTTGGATTTAAAGAAGTCGAACTTGAGGTCATGGTTGATAGCGCCGGCAACGGTGTTATTATTTGTTCGATTGAAAACGTAGATCCATGTGGCGTTCATACGGGTGACTCTATCACTGTAGCTCCGGCCATGACGATTAGTGATCGTTGTATGCAACAAATGCGTACAATGTCGCTTAAGATTGCCAAAAGAATGGGTGTTGTTGCCGGTGGTGCCAACGTTCAGTTTGCCGTTAATCCCCACGATGAAGATGATATTGTCGTGATTGAGATGAACCCAAGGGTTTCTAGAAGCTCTGCTCTAGCATCCAAGGCAACCGGTTACCCTATTGCGAAGATCTCTGCTCTTCTCGCCGTTGGATATACCTTAAAAGAAATTTTAAATGATATTACTAAAGCTTCACCTGTCGCCTTTGAGCCAACTCAAGACTACGTCGCTTTAAAAATACCTGTCTTTCCATTTGAAAAGTTTCCAAGCTACTCACGACTCTTAGGCCCGCAAATGAGAGCTGTAGGTGAAGTGTTGGCGATTGGTGGAAGTTTTAACGAAGCCTTTTTAAAAGCCCTTAGATCCCTTGAAATAGGACTTGAGATTCCTCATCTCAACCGTTTAAAAACAAGTCCACTAATTACAAACGTAGACTATCTTAATCACCGCCTGAAAAAGCCTCAGGAGCTCTCTCTGCTAACAGCACTTGAAGCCCAAAGACGAAATCAAACTGTCGATCAAATTTTTTCCAACTCAAGAATCTCTCATTGGTTTTTAGAACAAAACCAATTAATTGTTGAAACTGAAAAAGCTATTGCTCAAAAATCCAGTATTTCTGACGCCGAACTTTTACTTGAAGCAAAGAAATTTGGCTGCTCTGATAAATTTATCGCTCTTTTAAGTCGCACGACTCAAGCAGAAGTTCTAAAAAAGAGAATTGAAACAAAGACAGTTCCAACCTTTAAAGCGGTGGATACATGTTCAGGTGAGTTTCATGCCTTAACTCCTTACTACTACGCAACCTATGGTCGCGCGTGTGAGGCAAAGAAAATTAGCGATGATAAACGCTATATTATTATGGGCAGTGGCCCTAATAGAATTGGCCAAGGGATTGAATTTGATTATTCATGTGTGAAAGCGTGTCAACAACTTCAGGCCAATGGACATCGTGCCATCATGGTGAACTCTAATCCCGAAACTGTCTCAACCGATTATGATAGCTCGGATCGACTCTATCTATCACCTCTTTATGAAGAAGATGTCTTTGATATTCTCTGTCATGAAAATCCTGATGGTATTATATGGTCTTTTGCAGGACAAACAGGAATTAGATTAAGAGAGAGAATTGACCTTGGTTTTCGCTCAAGGCTTAGAACTTTTAATTTTTTAGGTAGTCCATCTGAAACACTTGATCTTTGTGAGGATAGAAAGGCCTTTAGTGAAGTTATACAATCTCTAGATTTAAGCCTTACAAGATCACAAGAAATTCGCACCTATAGAGAGCTTTTAGAAGTATTAGAAGAAATTGGCTTTCCGGTAATAATGCGTCCAAGCTATGTTATTGGTGGTGAGTCCATGTTTATTATTAAAAATTTAATGGATATTGATAATTTGCCAGACTATGCCATCCAACAC
>CAYGRY010000085.1:465-10056 GCA_964352405.1 uncultured Halobacteriovorax sp. | reverse complement strand
GTTCCAATGCGTGATGTCACAATATCCTCTCTCATCGTAAAATTTGTCGCCCCATTCTCTGCTAATAGTAACGACCTTTCAAGAAATGGTGCGGCCCTTTTCCTGATGCGTTATGTCTAGCAAGACAATCCTTTGAAGTGTGTTCAATTCCTGATAAAACTTTGAAATGACTACAGATATCCTTAATGGAAACGAACTTCTAATCCAAGGCGGTCTTGAAGCCGGCTTCTCCCTCTACACGGGTTATCCGGGCTCTCCTTTGGCGGATTATTTTAATATTCTCCATAAACGAAGAACTGAGCTTGAATCAAAGGGAATTCGCGTTGCTATTGCTAATTCCGAAGCTAACGCTGCGGCTATGGCTTCTGGTGCAAAACAAGCTGGGCGCGATTGTCTTGTCGGAATGAAATCCATGGGTCTGCATGTTGCCAGCGATGCATTGTCTGTTGGAAACTTTGCTAATCCTGGTCCAGATTTCGTAGATGCTACAACTGGCGAAAAAACTAAAGCCGGTGTCGTCATTGCCGTTGGCGATGATCCTTGGTCAATTTCAACATCAACTCCAGCTGATTCACGCTATCTTTTTAAACATCTCCATATTCCATTTTTAGAACCTGCCACTCCACAAGAGTTAAAAGACTGGATGAAAAAAGCTCTATCGCTTTCAAAAAAATCTAGTGTCTACACAGGTTTATTGCTGACAACTTTTATGGCCGAGGGTGGTGGACGGGTTGAGCTTGGTGAAGTGGCCGCTATTGATGGTGAAAAATCTACGCTTGATCCGGCAACTTTTGATTTACAAAAAAATGTCATGGTTCCACCAAACTCGTTGATCGCCGATCAAACGATGCTGCTTGAACGTTGGCCTAAAGTGATTCAAGCCATTGAAGAATTAAATTTAGACTCTATTTCAGGTTTATCCTCAGCAAAAGTCGGCATTCTAACTTCAGGACTCGTTCACGAGAGTGTTAAACACGTTCTTGAAGATGCAGGCGTATTATCTGAGGTCTCTTTATATAAAGCGGCGGGAGGTTTCCCTCTTAATCAAAAGCAGATGCTTCCGTGGCTTAAAAATATTGAGACGTTAATTATTGTTGAAGAAAAGCGTGGTTTTTTAGAAGCAGAAGTGATTTCCCTTCTTCAATCAAATGGATTAACACCAAAAATATTTGGCAAGAAATTTGATGGCGCCGATGGCTTTCCTGCACACGGTGGACTTAATTACGATATTATTCAAACTAAGTTGTTACCGTTACTAGAAAAAACGGCACAGCATATTCCTACTTGCACGCTAGAACAATCACTGCCAAAAAGACTTCCAACTTTTTGTCCAGGTTGTCCCCATAGAGAAACATTAAGTGTTCTTAAAGAGATTAGGGCCGAACTTGATAAAGAAGGGCTTAAACTTTTAACTCATGGTGATGTTGGTTGTTATAGCCTTAGTTTTTTAGCACCTTTTAAAGAAATGCATAATCTTTCAGCGATGGGACAAGGCGGAGCATTGGGTGCTGGCGTTGATCTTTTTGCTACCAATCCGTCTGTTGTTTTGATGGGGGATTCGACTTTTTTCCACTCAGGTCTTACTGATATTTCAAATTCAGTCCAACTTGATCACGATATTACTTATATACTTTTAGATAATGATAATACCGCGATGACGGGACATCAGATGACACCCGCTTCAGGCTTTTCAGTTGAAGGTAAGAACCGTCCAAGACAAAGTATGCTTCAAGTGGCCAAGGCCCTTGGAGTTAAAGAAGCTTTGGAGATCCATCCAAGTGATCGCTACTTTTATAAAAATTTACTTTTAAGTTTTGTTAAGAGATCAGGCGTTAAAGTTATCGTCTCGACAAAAGAGTGCGCTTTAACTTTTCATGGCAAACAGCGAGCGCATGATAGAGAGATTTTTAAAAACGAAGTTAAAAAAGAGCAAATTTTTTACAATATTAACACGCTGGCTTGTGAAGACTGCAGGGCCTGTGTTGATGCGACTGGATGCCCTGGTTTAACTCAAACTTTTGATGCCTATGGCTCAAAAATTTCCATTGATCCACAAGTCTGCGTCGCCGATGGTTACTGTACGAGAATTAAGGCATGTCCAAGTTTTGAAGAAGTGATTGTCTATGATTATCACCCAACAAAATATTCAACTAAGACTAATGATGATGAATTAGAGATACCTCTTCCTGAACAAGCAAAAGTTAGCTTTGAAGATATAGCCAATGGACGTGAGCTTCGTGTTGTCGTCACCGGAGTTGGTGGTTCAGGGGTTACGACGATTTCAAAAGTTTTAGCTCAAGCAGCTAAAACCATGGGCGGTCGCACAGATATCGACTTTAAGTATGTCGATCAAAAAGGCCTAGCGCAAAGAAACGGAAATGTTACCGCTCATTTAACATTGTTTCCTAAAGGAAAAAGTGCAACTCCCGTGACTCCAATGGGACGAGCTGATGTTCTGGTTTCTCCAGACCTTTTAGATGGAGCTGTTCATCTTAATGTTTTATCACCTAATGGTATTGTGGTTTTAGATTCGCATTACCAAGTTCCACTTTCAATTATACTAAATGATAGCGTTGATGTTCCCAATACTGATGAACAAGCGATTCGTGATGAGTTGCAATCAAAGTTTTCTGATCGAGTGACTCTTGCGAGCTTTAAAGAGCTTTCTCAAAAAATTCTTGGCAAGTCAGTTTATGCTTCGGCCATGGTGCTTGGGGCTTCTTTTCAAAAAGGACTTTTCCCATTTTCGCTTGAAGATATAAGAACGGCCTTGTCACAATCAGTAAAAGGCGGCGAAGGTAAGACAAATCTTCATGCATTTGAAATTGGACGCGCCATCATTGCCCACGGCGAAGAGGAAGTACGAAAGAAACTTATTCCCCATGAAGAATCTTTGTCGATGATGCAATTATTAAAACAAAGCCTTATTGAAAGTTGTGCACCTTGGGAAGATAGTCAAAAGATCATTAAAACCTGGGGTAAGGCTTGCGCTTCTTTAAGAGAACTTTTTGCTGATATTAAAGAAGAGTATCTGGCTCAATATATTCATGATCTTTTGATTTTTAATCGTGGCAAAAATATTGAGCAATTCATGGAGTACGCTAGACAAATTAGTCAGCGCTTTTCTATTGAACATCAGCCAGAGGCTTTACGTGTCCTTGCTAAGACTTTCTTTATAAAAGATGAAGTTTACGTTGCTCATTTAATGCTTTCTCCAGTTAAAAAATATCTTGATCACAAACGTTTTTCAAATCTTGGAACAAGTTTTGATTTTAAGTTTATCAATAGACCAAGTTTTGAAATCTTTAATAAGAAAGTTGAATTTGATTTAAGTCCAAAAATCTGGATGCTTAAATCGATGAGGCACCTAAGAATTCTCAGAACTCTAATGCCGGCTTGGCATCATAAGGAACGTGGAATTTCTAAAAAAATTCAGCAAGATCTTTTAGCAATTACGGCCATACATGATGATCAAGAAATAAGAAAAGAGATTCAAAAACTTGAGAATGTTAAAGGTTACCGTGAAGTTCGCTATGCCAAAGCAAAAGCCTACGGGGTTAATGCATGAGACAAGCTGTCACAGCCGTTTTTACCTATAAAGATAAAGTCTTTGCTATTAAAAGACATAACTACTTGAGTGTCTTTCCTGGCTACACTTCTTTTCCTGGTGGCAAGCTTGATAAAGATGAAACGATTGATCAAGCACTTGCTCGAGAAGTTGAAGAAGAGCTTGGGGTAAAGCTAGAAACCCTTTCAGTAAAAGAAAAAGTATATCTTGGTGTTGCGACAACACCTCCTTTTAATCCATATCGTTTTGAAACACATTTTTACCGATTTGAACTTGATAGTGAGTATGACTTTGTTGTTGATCCTGGTGAAGCAGAGACAGGTGAGTGGATTAATACGACCGAGCTCTTAGAACGTTATCAGCGTGCTGAACTAATGGCCGTACCACCAACTATTACCTTAATTAAAAGCCTTGCCGCCGGTGTTGCAGATAGTGTTCTTGATCTTGATTTGAAATATGATCCAGATAAGGAAGTACCTCTTATAGAGTCTATTTGTGGCGTACGACAGTTATTACCGTTATCGAATACATTTCCTCCTGCCAATAGAACCAATGCCTTCATCCTTGGCGATGAGGATAAAATTTTAGTCGATCCATCTCCAAGGGATGATCAAGAGCTAGCCAAATTTCTTGAGACTGCCGAAAAAGTGGGTTTTGATAAAATTTTTCTAAGTCATCATCACCCAGATCATCATGAGTTTGCTCCCGATATAGCTAGGGCGAGAAGTCTTCCAATGCTGATGAGTGCCGATACTCACCAACGCATTCTAGTGAAGTGGGGTCCAGAATATTTAAGAGATTGTAAAATTATCTATGTAAATGAAGGTGATATTGTCTGCAAAAGTCAGGGCATAGACGTCTTAGCCTATAAAGTCCCTGGGCATGATGAAGGTCAAATAGCACTAGCTCCAAAAACATTTAATTGGTTTTTTGTTAGTGATCTGATTCAGACGATTGGAACAGTTGTTGTGGGCGGCGAAGAAGGGGATATGGGAAAATACTTTTCCTCCCTGGAAAGAATCATTTCCAAAAAACCTAAATTTGTAATTCCGTCACATGGTATTGCTGTAGGCGGTACTTTTAAGGTTGAAAAAACTTTAGAACATCGAAGGCTTAGAGAAACACAGATCAAAAAACTTCTAGATCAAGGTCTAGACATTAATGCCATCGTTCCCATCGTCTACGAAGGTCTTGATCCAAAGCTTCTTCCTTATGCTAAGTACACAGTTGAAGCTCATATCAAAAAAATTCAATTAGAGTCATAACTCATCTTCTTAATTGTCGCTGTTTGTGTTCTTAGGACTCGCCAATTGTTTTCGGCGTATAAACTTTAGACATTTCCCAATTTAAGCTCATTATTTCAAAGACTTATACGTGAAATGAAGATTTCACTGACTGAAATTCCAACACTATGGGATATTTATATTAGTTGATAATTAATGTTGGTTAAGGTTTTGACCGATAATAATGGTAAGGCGGGATGTCCAATGAATTACGTATATCTAAAAAAAGCAGGCCATTTTATTACTGTATTTACTACGGTCTTGTCCTTAAGTGTTCATGCTGATTCTCCAGTGGGAACACCAACTCCTCCACCTTTGGGTGATGCTGGTGCTATTTATCCAGTTCAAGATTTTAGTCTATCGACTGGCGCAGTTCCTTTAACTCCTGCTTTAGGTAGTGTTAAATTCTATGAAAGTCTTGAGGGTGACGGAAATGCTTATTTAGAGTTTGAACCGTCAAATAATATACCAGCTCGTTCGAATAACGGTGTAACTGGTGAGTATACTAACTACCATATAGACTCACCTATAGGTTGTGCTTCTGGCATCAGTGATGCCCTCCCATTAGGACTGACAACTGCTAATCAGTTTAACGTTCTTACAAGAGCGATGGCTCCTGTTGTACCTTTTGTCGAAGAAAATTTATGTACTATGTCTCCTGGAGCAAGAGACAGTAGAAGTATCGGAACTTATTGTGCCTGTGTTTCTGGTAAATCAAACCCTAAACTTCTTACCGATAAACCGTCTCTTTTATACTCAAAAAACTTTCCAAGAGAAGCGAGTCGAAGTATCTGTGAGGATGTCGTTTCTACTGGTTTAGTTTCTAAGTTTACTGGTGCAGTGGAAAAATATGCGCATAGTTCGGTTGTAAGTGAGTTACTAAAGGCCGCTGGAAAAGATGGTGCTGTTTGTAATGCTGAAAATATGAATGATCGATTCAAAAAAATGGCTTTTGACCAATCAGAAAAAGGTTTAAGAGAATGTTCATCACAATCTTTAAGCTATCTTATCCATCAAGTAGAATCCTCTGCAGCAAAGTGTAAAGACGATACCTCAGTTTTCTTGTCTAGCTGTTCTATTCCTGAATCAGTTATCGAAAATCTTGGTAGCGCAGACTTAACTCAAAGAGAAGCAAAGCTTGAGTCTCTTTTAACCCGCACCAAAGCACTTAAAGGTCCAGAGGTAAATACTCCTGAAGGAATTTTAGCTTTTCTTTCAGCTAATCCAGATCAAAAAACTGAGCGAGATAACTTAAGACGCGAGTATGAACAATATATTGCAGGATCAACTTTAGAAGGATCTTTTTCAAGTATGGTTAAGGGTCGTGTAGATGCTTCTTTGTTAAGCACTTTTGCTACAACTGATCTTAGTAGAATTACTCAAGATCCGGATAAAAAGAAAAAAGCAATTCTGGGTATTTTAAAATATATAAACGATATGAAAAAAGGCGATCCTGAAAGAACGGCTCTTGGTGGTTACCCATCAATCGCAGGACTTCCAACCTTTGCTCAAGTGATGTCAGGCACTGAGCTTAAGGACGGTCAAGTTGAACTTCTTTTAAATCATTATCAAGGTAAAACTTCTAATCGATGCGCAGAAACAACACAGGACTTCCTGTCTTCATGTAAAATGCTAACTCCTGGTTCACTCTTTGATATTAGTGCAGCTGAAGGTTTGGCCAGTCAGCATCCTGATTTAGTTGATGAAGGAATTATTAGTAACCATTTAGATGTGGATAACTGGCTAGATATTATCAACGGAACTCAATTTAAAGATCGTACACGTGCATCACAGATGCAGTCGTTGATGTGTGCAGTACACTATAATAATGGTGGCTTAAAAACAGATGATGCCTCTGCTTTTGAGAAAAATTCTATCCATGAATCTGTTCATGCACAAGGTTGGTTAAGAGGTAGATACCGAGATCCAAATTTTAGAAACAATGCTTTACTTGGGGCTGACCATCAAAGAGTTTTATCTGATTTTAACAACTGTAGTCCATTTTCTGCCAGCGGTGTAGGTTCAGAATCTAGACAGCTCTATGACGAGTATCGTCCACTTCCATATGATTTAGATGAAGCAAATGCTATGAATAATTTAGATCAAAGTTCAAACAGAAGTGTTTTTCTTGAAAGTGGTGGCAATGCTGATGAGACAAGAGCAGCTATTTCACAAATTGAGACTAGTGGCTTTAACTTAGGTTCTTCTGGTGGCGCTGTTAACAGATTTGATGGTCCCTCTGGTTCAACATCTGGCGGATTAGCTGATATAACTGAGAGAACAAGAAGAGAATTTTCAAATAGTAGTCCAAGGGCCGTTTCTTCAGAAGCGAGTGAGTTTTATAACTCAATGGACTCAAGAAGACTTAGTGAAATGACTTCTTCTTTTGTCAGTCAATACTCAACAGCATCAGAGGATTCAACTTCTCGCTTACCATCTTCAATTAACTCGGGCAATGCCCAAGAAGAATTGATTGAAGCTAGAAGCGCCTTAGGTGCAAATGATGAACTCTTGTCTCAGTTGGCAGATCTTGAAAAGCGTAATAGAGAATTGAATGATCGCTTGAAAGCGATGAATATAAAAGAAATTCAAGACGAAGATGGCAATACTGTAAGTGTCACCGATGCCTTTAATAAAACGAATGATAGAATTGCTGAGCAACGTGCAAAAGCAATGGAAGAACGTAAGAAAATTGAACAACGTGAACAAGCAGCTCAAGCAGTGATTGATCAAAATCGTTCAGGCAATGGCTTTGATGCAACCTCTCCAAGAACTTCCAGCACAAATACTTTAGGAGACGGCGGTACTACGACTCAACGAAATTCTGGAGGTTCTTCAACTTCGAGTTCTTCTATTTCTACAACGTCTGGATCTTCTTCAGGAATTTCAAACTTTGGATCAAATTCTTCAGGATCAAACGATGGTGGAACTATTGGCTACGGCCCAAGTCAGTATAGTGGAATCGTCCTTACTGCAGATGCCTTAACTATTGCTAAGCCGAGTCTTGATTTAGGTGGTAGATCTCTTGAGGATAGCTCGGAGCTTATTCGTGAAGCGATTTCAGCTGTAAAGTCAGCTCTGCAAACAAGAAATACTAGCTTGCCTGCTTACACAATTGACGGCAAAGCGATCACTGAATATATCGTTCAAGAAAAAGATGGTAAGAACGTCATCGTTTACCTCGATGGTGACAAAGTGAAAGTACAAGAGATTGATCTATCTCTTGAATCGACGCAGGTTGTCGTCGAAGTTGAAGAAGAAGTCGAAGTAGTAGTTGAACCAACTCCTGCCAGAGCGCCTGCCTTTGAATCTAGTGGAAGAAAGAACATTGATATTACTGGTGAAGGTTTTGATAATCGACTTAATGAAATCTTAGAAAATGCGCAATAAAGTCTAAAAAATTCGACGGTAGGGGATATCGCCTACCGTCTTGTCACACCCTCCCTAAAAACTGCATAATTTCATCCTATTAGACTCTAAAACCTAGGTTTATTTATGGATGTTTTGACAACCAGTGTTGATAGCAATTCTGCCGACTTTAAAGGCAATAAAGAATTCCACCTTCAATTAAAAAGTGACCTCCAATCCAGGCTTGAAAAAGTAAGTATGGGCGGCGGTGAAGCATCTGTTAAAAAGCATCATGCTCGAGGAAAACTTTTACCAAGACAAAGAATTGAATCGATCCTAGATCCTGGTTCTCCATTTTTAGAACTAAGCTCACTTGCAGCTGATGGAGTCTATCCAAAAATTGATGTACCAAGTGCTGGTGTGATTACAGGAATCGGTCGCGTCCACGGCGTTGAATGTTTATTTGTCGCCAACGATGCCACAGTTAAGGGCGGTACTTATTTTCCTTTGACAGTAAAAAAACATTTAAGAGCACAAGAAGTCGCCCTCGAAAATAAATTGCCTTGTATTTATCTAGTTGATTCAGGTGGTGCATTCTTACCAATGCAAGATGAAGTTTTTCCAGACAGAGATCACTTTGGAAGAATTTTCTTTAATCAAGCCCAGATGTCATCAAAGGGTATTCCACAAATTGCCGTCGTTCTTGGCTCTTGTACTGCAGGTGGTGCTTATGTTCCTGCCATGTCTGATGAAACAATTATCGTAAAAGAAAATGGAACGATCTTCTTGGGTGGACCACCTTTAGTTAAGGCCGCTACCGGTGAAGAAGTTAGTGCTGAGGACTTAGGCGGAGCAAGAGTTCATACTAGTGAGTCAGGTGTGGCCGATCACTTTGCTGAAAATGAAGAGCATGCTCTATCGCTAACAAGACAAATTGTTGCTAATCTTAATTATAAATCAAAAGGTGCGATGCTTGGTCAAAAATCAGCGAAGCCATTTGAAGAACCATTATACCCAATGGAAGATATCTACGGCATTGTCAGTAAGGATACTAAAAAACCTTACGATATTCGTGAGATCATCGCTCGTCTTGTTGATGGTAGTCGCTTTCATGAATTCAAGGCCAATTACGGAAACACTCTAGTTTGCGGTTTTGCTGATATTCACGGACATAAAGTAGGTATCGTTGGTAATAATGGTATTCTTTTTTCAGAGTCAGCTCAAAAGGGCGCTCACTTCATCGAGCTTTGTGGTCAGCGAAAAATTCCATTAGTCTTTTTACAAAATATTACAGGCTTCATGGTCGGACAAAAATACGAGTCTGAAGGAATCGCGAAACATGGTGCCAAGATGGTGACGGCGGTGGCCACGACCGCGGTGCCGAAGATCACG
>CAYGRY010000085.1:0-455 GCA_964352405.1 uncultured Halobacteriovorax sp. | reverse complement strand
TTACGGGATGTCTGGACGTGCCTACTCACCACGTTTTCTTTGGATGTGGCCCAATGCCAGAATTTCAGTGATGGGTGGAGAGCAAGCAGCTGGCGTCTTAACAACGGTGAAACAAGATGCAGGCGCAAATATGTCAGAGTCAGAAGTTGCTGCCTTTCAAAAGCCTATTTTAGATAAGTATGAAAGAGAAGGCTCTGCCTATTACTCAAGTGCAAGATTATGGGATGACGGTGTCATTGATCCGGTCGATACTCGCAAGGTTTTGGCCCACGGTTTGTCCGCCGCAAGCGTATCAGGCGAAGGTGAAGAAGCACCTTTCGGCATATTTCGCATGTAAGTCCATGTACAATCACGCTAGATGAAAAATGGATGAATCATGCCGCTTGACTACGACAAGTTAATGGCGACCGAGGTCGTCGACCTGCCGCTTGCCTACAACGATTCCGAAGCTATTC
>CAYGRY010000084.1:2528-10460 GCA_964352405.1 uncultured Halobacteriovorax sp. | reverse complement strand
GCTGCAATTGTTGTACGCATGCCAGAGCCGCAAACTTTATTAATGGTTGTACATGGAACACTTTCTGGAAGTCCTGCAAAGATAGCAGCTTGTCTAGCTGGTGCTTGACCAGTACCGGCCTGAACGACATGGCCCATGATCACTTCATCAACTTGATCAGGACGGATATCAGCTTTTTTTAAAGCACCAGAAATAGCGACGGCACCTAATTTAGGAGCTGAAACTGAAGAGAGGCTACCGAGAAAACTTCCACTTGGAGTACGAGCTCCAGATAATAGATAAATAGACATAATCATCCTTAAACGCTTGAAAAATTATGCTCTATTAAATCATACGCCGGCTGGTGAGAAAAGCTCACTTGTGCGAGCAAGAAGAAGATCTCGCGCAAATTTTGCACGCTCAGCATCACTCGCCCAACTGAGACAGACTTCCTGACTAAAACCAATTTTCTTTTCGAGCGCTGACCAGTCCTTAGGATGATGAAACGTTGTTTTATTTTTAGCTACGCGAAGCGCAAAGCACCCAGGACTTAGGCGAGAGATAAGCGAGTGTGAGACTGCTTTAGTAAAAACAATTTTATCAGCGCTAATAAGCTCGATTTCAGGTAATTCATGGTCTTCGCTAAGTTCAACTTGCCACTGAAAAGCGATTCGATTGATTGAAACTAAAGCCATAAATCCTCCATTTGATTATTATAGCTTGTAGCTTCAAAGGAATGAACGGGAAGAATATTCGCTCATTTCCAATCAATTCGCTCTGGTACTACCGTTTTTAAAAAACTACAGGTATATAACGCTTATGATTAATCGAAAAAATGAAGACAAAAAAGGCACTACCCTTCCAGAATCTTGGACGACGGGTGTCAGAAAAACTCTCAACCAAACCTACGCACCAGAATGTAAAAAGCATAATAAAAGCTTTGATATTCACGCTGAATCTCATCCCGATGAGCTGATTATTGCTTTTAGCTTTTTTGATGCTGAAAAAACAGAGCGTATCCCAACAACTTATATGGTTTCGGCCGACTTAAGTGGAAAAGCACCTGCACAAAAAATGTTGGATGCCATTGTTGATTCTGCTGGTGTGTTCTTTGATACATATTTTGCCACACCAGATTGGAATGAATATTTTGGCGAATGGACTGAAGCTGAAGTGCGTGGCATCGAGTTCTTTTATATCGTCAATCGTGAAAATATCCGTCTAAGCCAATTGGCCGACGAATTACTTGGAAGTGATGGTGATCTCTCCTAACGAAAATCTTGGCGAGAAATTTAATCTCGATTCTTTTTTAAAAGCGAGATCAGCTGCTATTTCAATTGTTCAATCGGTTGCGGCGAAAGTGACTGAAGGTATGAGCGAAGATCAGGCCCATGATCTTTTAAAGTCTGCCTTTGAAAAAAATGGCTCACAAAAAATTTGGCATCCAACCAAAGTTCGCTTTGGCGTCAACACTCTTAAAACATTTAGAGAACCATCAATACCTGATATCAAAATTAAAAACGGTGATGTTTTCTTTTTTGATATTGGACCAGTTATTGATGATCACGAAGGTGATTACGGTGAAACTTTTGTTTGCGGTCAAAATAAAAAAAATGATTTAGCCCAAGCCTGTCAGGATGTTTTCACAGAAACGGCGAATGCCTGGAAAGAACAAAATCTTTCAGGCCCTGGTCTTTATGCCTTTGCTGCCCGTGCCGCTGAAAAACGTGGTTATCAATTAAACCTGGATATGGATGGCCACCGCCTAGGTGATTTTCCTCATGCCCTACACTTTAAAGGCGGTCTGCCTGATCACGCTGAAACACCAAATCCAAATCTATGGATTTTAGAAATTCATCTTCGTGATGTAGTTACGAATCGTGGTGCGTTTTTCGAAGATCTTCTTCAATAAAAAAAGCCCGACTTTCGCCGGGCTTTCACTTTCTTAATTTATTTTAATTCTTACTTCGGTTGAACTTGAATCAACTCTTCTTTTAAGATCTCACCGTCATAGCTGATAATAGCTTTCATCGTCACAGTCTGACCTTTGGCTTTCTTGTTCATCTTATACTCAAGTTCAGCTTCTTTACTCTCACCGCGATCTAGAACGCCTACACTTGACTCATCTTTTGTGATCTCAAGCATATCGGCATCATTAGCTGAAGCTGGAATAAGTTTGACTGAGTATGAACCTGGAACATAAGGGCGAAGGCCAACAAGCTTGATTTTTACATCATGCTTTTTGTAACCAAAGATTCCTTTAAGATCTGGCTCACGTTCAAAGTTTAAGCTTGAACCTACTTCTGGGTTTGCTACAACTTCAACACCAAAGCGAAGTGTCTCTTCGTACTTCGAGCTATAAGCATCACCTTTATGAGTTAGCTTAACTTGAACAATCACTTGATCGCCTGGAACTGCTGAGTCAGCCACTTGAAGATTAATCAAGTTAGTAAGATCAGCTTGTTTTTCTGCAGCAACAGATGGGATCGCAATTGAAGATTCTTTAGCGCGAGCATTGTTTGATAGAACTTCAACTTTCGCTGTTGATTCGCCTCTGGCAGAAGCTTTTCCACCAAAGTTAGCGGCCTTTAATGTAATGCCTAAGTCTTTTCCTTGCTCTGCTCTTGAAGTTGCAACTAGGGCACCATCAAAACCATTTCTTGATCTAACGACTGCATTGTTTGCAACATAATTACGTGCTTCTGATTGACCTTGTGCTTGGGCCTGAGCTCTAGCGACTGGAATTGTTCTGTTATAACCAGCAACTCTACCCTCTTCAAATGAAGTTTCACGAATTCTACGCTTACCTTCGATTAGGCCTTCGTTATACTTTGGAGCATAAGCAAGATCATAGTTTTCTTTATAAAGATCATTTTTTCTAGCTTGAAAAACTTCTGCATATGTTGAAGCGTACGCTCCGTCATATTTACCAGCAAAGGCTGATCTATGTGAGTTTTGAAAGTTTGAAGCAAACGATTGATCAAAGGCTTGATCACAAGCAGCTATAAACTCACGAACACCTTTATAAACACCAGAACAGTTTTTCGCTGAGCGGTCCACTGGTACAGATGGGTTAGCATAAGCGTAGGCAGAAAGTGAAAGGTTTCTAGCAGGATCTTGCCATAACTTCACTTCATCTTGAGTTTGTTTAATCGTCTCTTCAAGATCAAATCTTTTTACTAAATCTTTTAGGATCGAGCTCTTTGGAAGGCTTGAAAGGATTGAACTTAAAGTTGAGCGGTATGATTCTGGAAGAGTTGTCTCTTTCGCTTCTTGTCTTGCAGCGTTCGTCCCAGCTTCATCACCAAGTCTTAAAGCTTCTTGGCGATCAGCTGCTGAATTTAATCCAGCATCAAGACCAGTAGCATAGCCTTCTTCTTTACCTGTTAATAAGCCACGAAGCTTACCGTCAAGCTTGGCACGAAGTGTACCAACGCGAGTTGCATTGCTTTCTGCAACTGCAAGAGCGTTTGAGTTACCAGCATTTGAGCCTTGGTTTCTTGCCACACTCGCCGCTTGATTACTTCCTAATGACTCAGCTTTTGCTAGTTCTGAGTTGTAGCGTTGTAAGCGAGATTGGAAATTAACAAGGGCGCGTGCCTCTGCTTGAGTAGCAGCTGCAAGAGCTTGCTCACTTGAATTCACTCTAGAGTTAGCTGCATTAAGATCGCTATTGGCGCGACCAATGTCTGCCACAACACCAGGAATTTCACGATCAAGTTGGCTTCTTCTGCCTTCAATTGATCTGACACTTTCCTCGGCTTGATCAGCCGCTTGAGAATTCGCTGCGATTCTAGCTTGAGCTTCTTGAATATTTCTTGAAGTATTAGCAATTTGGTTTTCTAGACCTGCAATCGCTTGAGCAAGACGTTGATCTTCACTAGCGATTCCATCTGTTTGAGCTGCTTGACGATCACGATCCTGGGCCACTTGAGCGACAGTGGCTTGCATTCTTGAAACTTCATTTTCTTGAACGCGAATATCACGCTCAACACCATCAAGATTTCTAGCAAGAGTTGAAGCACGAGCTGCTAATTGATCACGCTGTGGTCTAAGTTGAGTAATACGACGACGGTTTTCTTCCATCGTTCTTTGATTTCTTTCAATTTGCGCACGTGCTTGAGCGATTTCACGACCAAGCTCTTGAGCACGAGCTAAGCTTTGTTCGGCTTCACGCTCATTACTAGTGATACGGGCATTGATTTGATCGACATTATTTTTAGCGTTGTTAACTCTAACGCCTGCGACTTGAATGCGTTGACGAAGTGCAGGTGATTGAGCTTCAAGAGCCGCGATAGCATCACGATCAGCTTTCATTGCTTGATTAAGAGCTTTGACTTGTTGTTTTTTCGCCTTAATTTGCTCTTCAATATTGCTACTTCCACCGGCTGGTGCAGTATTCGCAAGCTGAGTGCGAAGAGCTGGAAGCTCTCCTTCAATTGAAGTCACAAGGGACTGAAGACCTGATTGTTCAGATTTAAGCTGAGCCACTTCACGATCAAGGACGGCGATCTCTCTTAAAAGATCACGACGTTGACCCATAAGAGCTGTAATTTGTCTTTGAGTTGCTGGGTTTTGTGGTCCAGCACGAAGATCGGTTAATTGTTTACCAAGCTCTTCAACTCTTAAATTTTTAGCTGCACGATCAGTTTCTTTTGATGTGATTGCTGTTGTATTTTGCGCAAGATTCGTTTTAGCTTGAGCAAGCTGAGCTTCTTTTTGTGTAATAAGGTTTTGAAGACGAGTTCTTTCAGCATTCATTTGAGCAAGCTGTTGCTCTAGGGCCTGAATTTCTCTTTCAAGTTTAGACTTATCAGCTTGAGCTTTATTGATTTGATTATTAAGTTCAGCAATCTGACCAGCAATTGGCGCATACTGATCTTCAGCTGCTTTAAGATCAGCTTTAGCGGCTTGAAGCTCTGCTTTGGCAGGATCTAATTCTCTTTTCGCCTTAGCGACTTCAAGACGAGCCAGGCGAACTTTCTCTTGCACTTGTTCTTGGCGACGTTCAGTTTGTTGTACTTCACGCTCTAAAACTGGAATCTGCTGCTGAGCTTGGCGACCTTCATTTTCAAGGTTTTCTAAAGTTTGCTCAGCCGTTCTTAATTCATTTGTTGTTTGTTCTAGTTCACGAGAAAGACGAGTTCCTTGTGAGCGCGCACTTTCAAGTCTAGCCACAGCGCGATCTCTATCTGCTAGTCTTAAACGAAGTTCATTTTCAAGATTTTGAAGACGTGACCTTGCTGCGTTTAATTCACGAGCCACACCTTCACGTTGTCTTAGCACACCTTCACGCTCTGCCGATAATGCTCTTCTTTGTTCTTCAGCCGTTGCAAGAGCTGCTTGTTCATTTGAAATGGCTTGTTCTAAAGCGCGAATTTCATTTTCAAGGCGACCTTGATCAGAAACCCCTGCGCTTCTTTCAGCTTCAAGTTGTGTTCTACGTTCTTCTAAACGCTGTAAATTTTCTTGCGCTTGAGCTTGAGTTTCTTGAGCCGAAGCCAGTTGCTGTGAGCGAGATGCTGTATCAGCTTGTGCACTGGCATGTGCAGCTTGATAAGGAGGGTGGTTAATTTCATCGGGAAGATCTGCCCATACAGGTGAAACAGAGAGTAATAGGATAATAGCGGCGAGAAGTCGACGAGTTGTGCGCATTGGATGTCCTTCCTTTAAACGTTGTTTCAAAAGGTATAGCAGGATCCAATGAATTTTGGGAGCTTAGCTGACTAAATGTGATCTTTTTACAGACTTTAACCTATTGATTGGGGACAAAGTGACTACGACTGGAATCTTTTTGGCTCCAAATTCCTCCTTTTTATTTTCTTTGTATTTATTACTCTCCACCTTTATTTAGAATAATTATTAAACTAGAACTTAAAAAAATAGGGGAATCATATGAAAACAATTGCTGTAGCTTTACTACTACTTGGCTCAACGTTAGCTCAATCACAAGACCTTAATGGTATTGCAAACTTGATTAGCCGTCAGGACAGACAGATCGTGGATGCTTTTGATGAGTGTGCACATAACTCAAGTAGCTCAATTGGAACTTTTGACGTTAAAAAGTTTGATGCTAAACAAATCGCTAAAGAAATTCGTGAATATGACAAAAACAGATACTGCTCTAAGAGAACATATTCTTTTTCTAAAGAGAATGCAGTTGAGCTTTTTGAAAAGGTCACAAAAACAGCTAGCTTTGATGTTTTTTCCGAAGATGCTACCGCTTGTGTAAAGGAAATTAACAAGTACACAAAAGATAATCTCGATAATATTATGAAAAGTGATAAAAGCTTAGCAATCTTCTCGTCAGTTATGCGATCAGATGAAGATTCTTCTGAAAGCTGTGCATACTATGACTTCTATATCTTTAAGAGTGATGGAACTATGATGTTTCTAACTTTTGAGTACACCGACTAGATTTCCTTGAGCTGTTTTTCTATACGGCAGTTGATCCATGAGTCATCTAGGGTTGCTCCCAGACTCTCGTAGAGTTTAATGGCTTTGGTATTCCAGTCAATCACTTGCCATTCAAAGCGGCCGCAGCCTGTTGTTTTAGCTAGATCTATCAGATACTCCATCACCATTTTTCCGGCGCCGTTACCACGATGGGCCGGCTTAATATAAAGATCCTCTAAATATAGAGATTTTCCCTTCCAGGTAGAATATCGATTGTAGAAAAGACAAAAGCCAATGGACTGTTTGGATTTATTTTCAATAATGAGGGATTGGTATAAAGGGTGTTCGCCGAAGCCGTCTTTTTCAAGGGTGGCCAAAGAAAGCTCGACTTGATCCGCCGCTTTTTCAAAAGTCGCTAACTCTTTAATCATTTCCAGAATAAAGGGTGCGTCTTTTTTTATGGCTGGTCGGATCACAGTCATGAATTACAGACGATCAATCGTCGTCAAAACCTTTCGTCGTCTTAGTTTCAAAAGCGATATCATCATCACCATCATCGTCTTCTGAACCATCATCGTATTCATCAAGACCATCGATATTGAGCTCTTTCAATACACCAAGGAATGATTTTTCATCTACAAGGTCAGAAAGAATATTTTCAACATACTTAGGTGGATATTTCGTCACAAGCTCTTCAATAAACACTTGAAGCTTACCTTCTCTAAGAAGTTCTTGTTTCTTTTTGATTTCTTTCCAATTTTTGATGTAGTGGAAACGACAAAATGCGCCTGTTGTAGTTGGGTTATCACAACCACGCTCAAGACATTCGTCGTTTTCAGCTTCAAAGAATTCCATGCTTCTAATAGAAGTGAAGATATCTTTAAGAGAGTAATCTTCAGCAAGTTCAACAACTTGGTCAGCTAGAGCTTCTTTAACATCAGTAATTAATTTCTTTTCGTCTTTTGCTGATAATTGGAAATCATCATCAAATTTGAAGTTATCATCAAAGCCCAATGAACCTGAGCCTTTTTTATTGTCGTCTTCATCCTCATCTTCGTCATCATTTGATGCCGCTTTTGAATCAACAACTTCTTCGTCCTTCTTTTTGCCTTTACCTTTTTTAGGTTCAGCTTTGACGGCTTTTGCTTTTGTCTTTTTCTCTACAGCTGGCTTAGCAGCTTTAGCAGTGGCTTTGGTCGTTTTCTTAGCAGCTGCTTTTTTTGCAACTTTAGCGGATGTTTTCTTAGCTACTTTTGTTGCTGTTTTTTTCTTAGCGACAACTTTCTTTTTGGCAGTTGTTTTCTTGGCAGCGACTTTTTTGGCAGCTTTTTTAGCTACAACTTTTTTTGCCGTTGCCTTTTTTGCTGCAACTTTTTTAGCAGTTTTCTTGGCAGCGGTTTTTTTAGCTGCAACTTTTTTAGCCGTCTTTTTTCCAGCAGCTTTTTTAGCAGGTGCTTTTTTTGCTGTTGTCTTTTTTACGGTTTTTTTCGCAGTTTTCTTTACAGCCGCTTTTTTAGCAGTCTTTTTCTTCGCCATACCAAGATTCTCCAAAATTTT
>CAYGRY010000084.1:0-2428 GCA_964352405.1 uncultured Halobacteriovorax sp. | reverse complement strand
CAGCCGCTTTTTTAGCAGTCTTTTTCTTCGCCATACCAAGATTCTCCAAAATTTTTTTCAGCATAGAGGCAGTGCTCCGCATTTTAGCTTAAAAGTCGTATCATGCCTCTATATTAGCCGCCAATCTTTTTAATATTAAAAACTTAGCGGCGGGCTTCTTTTAATTCATTTGCAGCAATAACGACACGTTGGATTTCAGAGGTGCCTTCATAAATTTCAGTGATTTTTGCATCTCTGAAATAACGCTCTACTGGGTATTCTTTCGTATAACCGTTACCACCACAGATTTGGATCGCTTTCGTCGTAATCCACATTGCTGCTTCGGCCGCAAAGAGCTTGGCCTGGGCAGATGTCTTTGAATAGAACTCGCCGCGATCTTTTTTCTGACTCGCATCAAAAATAAGCAAACGCGATGCTGCAATTTTTGTCGACATATCCGCCAACATAAACTGAATGGCCTGAAGATCAGCAAGTGGCTTTCCAAACTGAACACGCTCAATCGCATAATTTCTAGCATATCTAAAAGCGGCTTCAGAAATACCTAGAGCTTGTGCAGCTATACCAATACGTCCACCATCAAGTGTACCCATCGCAACTCTAAAACCCTTTTCAGGTTGTCCAAGTAAATTCTCTTTAGGAACTTTAATCTTATCGTAAGCCAGTGCCGCCGTAGATGATCCACGAATACCTAGCTTATCTTCGATTTTAATAATTTCATAACCAGGTGAATTCGTCTCAACGATAATCGCTGAAATACCTTTGTAATCGTCAGTCTTTTTTGTTTTAGCAAAGACGATCGCTACATTGGCTTCACGCCCGTTAGTAATCCAGTTTTTGGCACCAGTGATCTCAAAGTGATCACCTTTATCTTCGGCAAAAGTTGTTAAACTTCCAGCATCACTTCCAGCACCTGGCTCAGATAAACAAAAACTTCCAATCCACTCACCTGTCGCAAGTTTAGGTAGAAACTTTTTCTTTTGTTCTTCAGTACCGTATTCAAGAATTGGCCAAACACATAATGAAGTATGGGCCGAAACCAAAACACCTGTTGAAGCACAAGCCCGTGAAATTTCTTCAACGATAATAGAATAAGACGTATAGTCCATCCCAGCTCCGCCGTATTCTTCAGGAATATAAGAGCCAAGGAATCCATTTTCACCAAGCTTTTTAATAAGCTCTGCTGGGATTTGTCCTTCTTGGTCGATCTTCATCGCCAGTGGTGCAACTTCTGCATCAGCAAACTTAGAAACCATGTCGCGAATTTCTTGATAATCACTCATTCTTAGCATCCTTTAAATTGTGCTGGACGTTTTTCAACAAAAGCTTTGCAGCCTTCCTTCATATCTTCAGAAGAAAAGATGGCCGAAAATTGAGCGAGCTCTGTTTGTAAGCCTTGCTCAACTTTTAAATCATTTCCTTCGTTCATCACTTTCTTAGAAAGCTTAACTGCATTAGGAGAAACTTTTGAAACGTAATCAAGAGTTTTGAAAGCTGCGGCCAAAAGATCATCTTTAGTTTCAAAAAGAGAAACCACAAGACCTACGCGGTAAGCTTCTTCGGCCTTAACATTTCTTCCAGTATAAATAATTTCTTTAGCTCGAGCACGACCAATAAGTTTGGCCAAGCGCTGAGTGCCACCAAAACCTGGAATCAAGCCAAGCTTTACTTCCGGTTGTCCGAAGACAGCAGTGTTTGTGGCGTAGATGAAATCACATGCCATGGCCATTTCACATCCACCGCCAAGAGCGAAACCATTGACTGCCGCAATAACAGGGAATGGTGCATTTTCAATGGCGAGCGTGACTGACTGACCAAGAAATCCAAAAGCGTGAGCTTCATCAACCGTCATGTCTGACATCTGAGCAATATCAGCACCAGCAATAAAAGCCTTATCACCAGAGCCTGTAAAGACAACGCCCTTAAGTCCTTCGCTATCTTTTCCCCAAGCTTCAAACACTGATTTCAGTTCGCTAAGAACTGTAGAGTTGAGTGCGTTGAGTTTATCTGGACGATTAAGAGTTAAAAGAGCGAAGTCGCCTTTTCTTTCAACTGTTAGCGTTTCATAACTAGTAGTCATAAAAACCTTTTCCTGATTTTTTACCCATGCGACCGGCAAGAACATATTGCTTTAATAGAGGGCATGGTCTGTATTTCGTATCACCTAACCCATCATGAAGAACTTCCATGATCGCAAGACATGTATCAAGACCAATAAAGTCTGCAAGAGTGAGCGGGCCCATTGGCTGATTGGTTCCAAGTTTCATCGCCGTATCAATATCTTCTACAGAAGCGATACCTTCATAAAGAGCGTAAACTGCTTCATTAATCATCGGCATAAGAATTCTATTCACAGCAAAGCCGGCGATGTCACGGGCAGCAACAAATGTTTTGCCCATTTTTTCTGAAGTCGCTTTAACGGTATCAAAAG
>CAYGRY010000083.1:0-10809 GCA_964352405.1 uncultured Halobacteriovorax sp. | reverse complement strand
GGGTTCTAGCGGAATCCTTCCCCTAGTGGCTCTCGCGTTATGCTTTGGCCCTTCAAGACACCTATCGACTTCTTTTTTCGATAGCTTTAGAAAAATATGACAAAAGTTTAGACATTATTTTTTTCCTAACTGTATGTTTTTATAGGGATTCATTAAAAAGAGTTTTTTGCTCAGGAATAAATTCTTCATCCGTTTGCCTAAAATAAAGACAATGAGCCATCAAAACATCAAATTTTTAAACACTCGTGATGAACCTAGTGCCTTAAAGTTAATCGAAAGTGCTTTTGGTTATGACCAAAACTTTTACTATAAGGAAGATTTCCTACCACTCTTTGATCAAAGGTTTAATTCACACTCTATTAATGCTTACTCAGAGGAAAAATTAATAGGGCACTTGGGCTTTTGCTTAAGAGAAATTATTATTAATGATTCGATTCTTCCATTTTGCTTGATCGGAGGCATTGCTGTTGATCAAGCGTATAGAGGACAGGGCTTGTTTCGCTCAATGCTGAATAAAGTTATCGAAGAAAACCATAACAAAGTCGCGGGCTTTTTACTTTGGTCGTCAGAATCAAAGATGTATGAAAAGTTTGGATTCACTGAATGTGGCCATATCTATCAATGGGGCGAAGAAAAAAAAACATCTAACTTTATTCAATTAGAAAGTATCAATGATAACCAACTTAATGAATTAAAAAATCTTTATGAAACAACTTGGTCCAATAGAGTTCATCGCTCTTGGGAGCAGTGGCTTGCTTTAAAGGATATGAAGTCAGTAGAAATCTATGTCGATAATATTGATAAAGTACAAAGCTATTTTTTAAGAAGCAAAGGATTTGATCTGCAAGATATTATTCATGAGTTCGCATCAAGTTCTTTAAGCTCTTTTATAAATGATTTTAGTGGCTCAGCTGTGTGGTCACCAATTCCAACTCAGACTCATTTTAAAAAATTATGGCTTGGGCTCGTGAGACAGGGTGAATTATGGCCAAAATCAATCGCTAAAATTGAAGATACTTTTAATGAAACGGATATCATGATCGGTGGAATAGACTCTATTTAAGTTCTTCTCGTTGCCATCCATGCACGCCCAAGACATGAAGCTCCTAGTATCCAAAAGATCCATACGATTGGTGGGATTGCATGCAGGGTTGGAATTTTTGTTGTATCGAGCAAGAAAGCACCTGAAAAAGTAAAAATTCCCGAAAGAAAACTAAAGCCTAAAAACTCCATTGATGATGTTAGTCTTTTTACAGACTCATCAACACCAACATGTTTAAGTTCAAAGGCGTAACCACCTTTCGCAAGCGATCTTAAAAACCATTTGGCATGCCTTGGAAGCAACCTGAGCATTCCAATCATATCTCGACCGGCCCAGAACGCTTCTTCCATTAACTCTTCTTTAGAGATCGACTGCTTAACTAATGAGCCGATGTCATTTTGCAGGAGCGCAAAGACATCCAGATCGTAATCAAGTGCCTTTCCTACACCATCTAAGGTCATCAAGGCCCTAAAAACGACAAACCACTCTCTAGGCAAGTAGACTCTATGTTTTTTTAGGGTCTGCAAGATAAGCTGAAAAACTTCACTATAATTAGTCTGTTGAATTGTTAGACCAATATAGGGAGATAAAACGGATCTTACGTCCCCTACTAGGACATCCATATCTGGTGGAGTGTCATACTCAGCCACATCTAAAAATTCATACACTAAATTTTCGTAATTATGGGTGACGAGTGAGTAAACAATAGCAATAAAACTCTGTCTCCCCTTTTTTCCTAAACTTCCAACCAAGCCAAAGTCTACGACACCAATTTTATCATCCTCGTTGAGATAAAAGAGGTTTCCACCGTGAAGGTCGGCATGAAAAAAGCCGTCTGCCAAAAATGTTTTAATAAAGACCTGAACACCCTTATCAAGAAGTGGAAGTACTTTTTCTCTTTGCTTATCCATCTCGACGTGGTTACTAAACTTCACGCCATTTAAAAACTCAGCCACAAGAATGTCTTCTCTCGTTAGATCTCTATAGACTTTAGGAATATAGAAGGCTTCATCTGGGTCATGTTTTGCACAATTTTGTTTTAAGCGATCACAGTTTAGAGCCTCAACATTAAAATTTAATTCGTTTTGCAAACTGGATGCAAAGTCATTTACCATTCTCGTTACACCAAGAAAACGAATTTCCTCACTGATACGCTCTGCTTGATGGGTTAGAAATAAAATAATAGAAAAGTCAGTTTGCATCGTTCGTTCAATGCCTGGTCTTCTCACTTTTAAAATAACATCTTCCCCTGTAACTAGCTTTGCTTTGAACACAACTCCAATAGAAGCTGTTCCAAGGGGTTTTTCATCAATATGACTAAAGACCGAATCTAAAGGCTGATCTAAACTTTCTTGAACAGAGTGCTTGAGCGTCGAGAAATTAATCGGCTTAACTTGATCCCTGAGAAGCCTCATCTCGGCAATAAAGCCTTCATCAAATATATCTTCGCGCGAACATAGTAATTGGCCGAACTTGATAAAGGCAGGACCCAGTTCTTCAAAGCAAAGCCTTAATCTAGAGCCAATGATTTGACCCCAACTTGTTTCACCAAGTTCTTTCATTTCTTGCTTAATTGTTTTTCGAGCTGAAGGTAGAACAAAGTCTGGAAGGTAAGACAAAACACCTCCATGAGCGACAAACTCCGCAAAACCATGCCGTGCAAAAATTGTTACAATCTCTCGTAAACGAGATACGTTTCTCATTGTTTTGCCAAACCTAATGCCGGTTCTGATGGGGTCCATGACTTTCCTTTGTTTAACTCTATTGTAAAGCAACCTAAGTAGGCGAAAAGGCTGGATTTTTCTGCCTTTTCATGTCGCTTTTCGACTTTTTAAGTAGTTTTTGACCGTGCTAGACTGTTTTTTTAATAAAACGGTGCAAAAAATTGAATAAACTGATCTTTTTACTCGCCTTATTATCTTCAACTGCTCTGCAGGCTTCACAAGTTTGTAGTCGAGTTGCGATTATTAATTATCAAGAGATTCTAGTTGATACGAGTTCAACTCAAAAAGGCGAAGGTCTTCGTTATTATCTTGAAAAAGATCCACAAGCTAAAGACTACTTAGACGAATATCAAGAAGGTACTAAAATCAAATGGCAAAATGCTGCGATTGGTACTTTAGGGAGTGGACTCATCATAGGCGGATTGTTTGCCGACGACGGTACAGATGCCAAAAAAACAATGTTAGTCGGTGGTGCTGCTCTCATTATTGTTAATTTTTTTATCGCTCGAACTCTTGAATTTAATAACGAACAGAATTTGAACAAAGCTATTGAAGAATATAATAAAAGAAACCTTCCTAAAGTTTTCTTCTATCCTGATGGTCTCCCCTCTGATTCCGGACAAAGTCCAGGAATTGGAATGGCCATCATTAAAGATTGGAGCTTTTAATGGCTGGTTTAAGTTGCCATCATTGCCATAAAGATACTGGTTTTGAAGCAGGAAGCGCTGTCTTTAGAACAACTGACTGTCCCTATTGCTCAAGTGATCTTAGGTGTTGTGTCATGTGCAAGTTCTATGAACCAAATTCATATAATGAATGTAGAGAGACTCAAGCAGATAGAGTAGCAGAAAAAAAGAAAGCTAATTTTTGTGGCTTCTTTGAATTTGGAAGCAAGAATAACCATCAAGAACAAGTACAAAATCAAGTCAGTGCGGCTGACGCACTTTTTAAAAAGTAATAGAGGCAATAATGGCAACGGAAAATCCAATCACTAAAGCTGGACTCAAGAAAGTAGAGGAAGAGCTTACTCACCTCATTAAAGTTGAAAGAGAAAATTTAAAAGTAACAATTGCAGAAGCAAGAGAGCTTGGTGATTTAAAAGAGAATGCTGAGTATCACGCCGCTAAAGAGAAACAAAGTCATGTTGAGGGAAGAATTGCACACCTTCAGGCCGTCGTTGCAAGTGCAAGAGTTGTCGACATTAGCAAAGTTAAGTCAGACAAGATTGTCTTTGGGGCAACTGTTAAGCTCTTTGATACAAATAAAGAAGAGAGCATAACGTATCAGGTTGTTGGTGAAGAGGAGTCAGACTCAAAGCTCAAGAAAATTTCGTTTAAAAGTCCTCTTGGTAAAGCATTAATCGGAAAAGAAGTTGGTGATACTGTTATCGTGAAAGCTCCGAAGGGTGATATTGAATTTGAAGTAGAAGATTTAGAGTACATTGAAAACGAATAATATAAATCTAGATTCACCAATACGTGCTCTTAGCAAAAAGCCAACAAAAACAATAGAATCGTTAGAAGCTGCTGGTTTAAAAACTATTTTTGATCTTCTATGGATTATTCCACTTAGAATTTTTAAAAACCCATCACTTAAGCCAATCTCTATGGCACGTGATGGTCAATTTTTTAGAGGGCAAGGAAAAGTTGTCTCTTTTCAATCTAGACCCAATTTTAGGGCGCATGGAAAAGGACGAGTACCGCTTAACAATCTAACAATAGTCGTTTTAGATCAACAAGATAACTCAACATTACATTTGAAATGGTTCAACTGCTATCCTTCTGTCGTAAGCAAACTTAAAGAATTAGACGAAATCTATTTCTCAGGCATGGTTCAATCATTTCAAGGCGTATTGCAAATTATCTCTCCAGAAACAAGCTCAGGACAGGAGCCATTATCTCCAAAGAATGATTTCATTATCCAGTATCCAACTATAAATGGTTTAAACTCAAACTTAATAAAGAAACTTATTGATAAAATCCCAGCAGCTATTTGGGAAATGAGTGACATCACCTTTCCTGGTACATCAAATCTATTTGGTCTCATTGAATCTATGAATATCCTTCATGGAAAATATGATAGTCAAAAGTGGAATGAAGAGCTTAAGCTTAAAGCACGCAACTCACTTGCTTACTTTGAATTTTTCTGTGAACAACTCAAGCACAAGGTAAGAAAAGGCAAACTCCATCACTCACCGGCTATTAAGATGGAAGTTGATAACGATGAAATACTTTCGACTATAAATCAATCTTTTCCTTATGATCTAACTGTCGATCAAGTGAATTCACTTAAGGATATTTTTAAAGACCTTAAAGGCCCAGGCCCGATGATGCGGATGATTCAAGGAGATGTAGGCTGTGGAAAGACAACGGTTGCATTTGGCTCTGCCCTAGCCGTTATTGAATTTCATCATCAAGTCGCCATTATGGCGCCAACAGAATCACTGGCGCAGCAGCATTATAAAAATTTAAAGATTATAGCTGACCAAAGAAAGATAAATATCGCCTTATTACTAGGCGGTAGCTCAACCTCTGAAAAAACCCGCATTCAATCAGGTTTAAAAGATGGCAGTATCCAAATCGTTATAGGCACGCATAGCTTATTTCAAGACAGTGTTGAATTTCATTCGCTTGGATTGGCCATTATTGATGAGCAACATAAATTTGGCGTTAATCAACGACTGAAGCTCGTCAATAAAACCTTAGGCTGCCACTGTCTACTTATGACAGCGACACCAATTCCAAGATCACTTTCATTAACACAATATGGTGATCTTGAAATTTCCATCATAAAAACTCTTCCAGGTCATCGAAAAGGATTTAAAACAAGAATTATTTCTCCAGACACATATCCTAAATTTTTATCTTTCGTAAAAACTAGAATTTCTATGGGTGAACAAGCTTATATTGTTGTTCCGGCGATTGAAGAAAGTGAAAATATGGATATAGCCAACCTAATGGATATCTTAAGTAAATTTAAAGCCTATTTTCCAGACTTAAAGATTGAAGGACTTCATGGTCAATTAAAATCTGAAGACAAGCAAGCGGTTTTAGCTCGTTTTTACAATGCAGAAATTGATCTTATTGTTTCAACGAGTGTAGTTGAAGTTGGTATTGACGTTGAGAATGCTACAATTATGGCCATCATCAACCCAGAACGATTTGGGCTATCATCACTTCATCAGCTTCGAGGCCGAGTTGGTAGAGGCTCTAAACCAGGATTTTGTTTTTTAGTTTGTGAAAAAATACCAAGCCAACAAGCCTTTGAAAGACTTCGAGTTATCGAAAATACCTCAGATGGATTTAAAATCGCTGAAGAAGATTTAAAGATACGCGGCGAAGGAGATATTTTCGGTACATCACAATCAGGCAGCGGTGGCTTTAGACGAATAGCCAATATTATCACCGACTATGAATTACTTGAACTTGCCAGGGCAGATGTAGAAAAGTTGAGTAATGAAGGCGACTTTAGCCATCATCCTATAGTCAAACTCATGGCCCAAAATGACCATGTGGTATCAACTGTTTAATCAAGATAACATGAAGGCATGTTTACTCTCGAATTACAATCAACACCGGACAAAGAAAGACTTGGGTCTTATACCTTCTATTATCCTAAAATCATTGCCTCAAAAAAATTAAGTGAATGTCACTTGTACCTTCCTGATACTTCTTTAAGTGATCAAAGCCTGCTCATTATTGAAAAACCTGATGGCTTAGAAATTCACGAAAGAACTAATGGGTTTTATATTTCAAATAATAAAAAAATTTCAGGCAGAAAAATTCATCGCGTTGGCGATTCATTTGGCATCGGCCAAAGCATGCTTCAAATTGCATCAATCGTTCCAAGCGCTCCGATGATGGAAACCGAATTGCGCTATCATGAACTTACAGAAAAGCATCCTTACATGGCAGATCTTTTTTGGGCATTAAAACAAGAACTACTATATTTAGAAAAAAATGAGAAATAGAATTGAATACCTTTTTTAAAAATTCTTTTTCTGGGTATATCTCTGTTGACGATGGTAGCGAAATTTATTACTGCACTAATAAGCCTCACTCAACATTTGAAAAGAGAAAAAATGTTTTAGTTTTTAATTATGGATTAGTTTGCAGTAATGAACATTGGCGCTTTCAACTTCCCTACTTTGACAGTCTTGGCTATGACATTATCATCCATGACTATCGTTTTCATTTTCAATCAAAAGGTCGTGGCGGCTTAAGCAACTGTACATTTTATAATATATCATCTGACATCAATTCTATTTTAGAACATTTAAAAGTGAACAGCACCATCTTGCTTGGGCATAGCATGGGTGTGAATATATGCTTAGAATTTGCTAAAAACTTTCCTGATAAAGTCGAAAAAATGATTTTAATGTCTGGTACAGTATTTCCACCTCACGATGTAATGTTTGATACAAATGCCATGGAGATCATTACGCCACTAATCGCGGATTTAAAAAATAAGGCGCCTGCGGTATTTGATTTGATTTGGAGAACATCCCATTTAAATCCCTTAGCCGTAAAGCTTACTCACGATGGTGGATTTAATAAGACTCAGGTTCCTGAAAAAATGATTAAGGTCTACTTAGAAAAAGTTGGAGAACTATCAGTAGATTTATTTCTACAGCTTTTCAGCGAAATGAAAAAACATAATATTATTTCTTCTTTGAGCAATATCAATACTCCCACTCTTATTATGGGCGGGGATAAAGATAAAGTTATACCTAACCATTTACAAAGAATTCTTGTTGATCATTTAGAGAACTCTGAGATGTACATCGTTAAAAATGGTAGCCATGTTCCTCAGTGGGATTTTCCAGAAACTGTAAATGAAGTGATTCTAGACTATTTATCTTAAAGATAAATTATAAAACTATCTTTTTATGCTGGATCATTGGAGCAAATACTCTTCTCATTGCAGAAAGAGTTTGGGCTTTCTTATATTCTGCGTGGGACGCCTCGCCCTCGGTATTAACTTTATGAGCTTCGATATCAACGATTTGAACTTCATAGGGATAAAAGAACCTGATATCTCTTGCAATTAACGAAACATCCATGCTCAATATTTTTTGAGCGAGATCATTTTCATCTTGAACTTTCTTTGCGGCTTTACGTAATTGAGTAAACTCAGACATAAATGGATTTTTATATTTAACCAACTGTCTGCAAGTAAATTGTAGGCTTTGATATCCTCCTTTTGTATGAAGGTTTCTATCAGTAGGTCCACCTTTGCCAAAAGCACAAGCTTGGACTTCTTGCTCTAAAAGATTAATAAATTGTTCTTCAGAGTAATCCTTTCTCATTGCTGTTTTAATAGAGGCTACATACCTTCTTTTAAAATCGGTAAGATTTACCATCGTATTAACTGAACGACTTGGCTTGATATTGTGAGGAATAACAATATTATTTGCAATTAAATGACTCACTACCCTTAAAGTATCAAAACGTGTTTCAGTAATAAATCGCACACCAATTCTATCAAAAAGTTCTTCTGCTACGTTCTCAGCTTTATGCAGAAGTTTAATAATTGTCGAATCACGTGTTTTTAATGCCTTTGTTTCGAATGAAACCAGCTTGATCTTATTGTCCGTATCCGAATTCCCAAGGTAAAGTTGCTCACCTTGTCTTGTAATATGTTTATAAAATCTATCAAAAATTTGTGTTTGAATAACTGGGAAATAGTTCGATCTTAAATCTTTGTCGGCGTGCAAAATTGTATGCATAACTTTTAAAATAATTTCTGCCCAAAGTTTTTCATCAAAGCTAGAGTCTTCTTCTAGTCCACCGGTAGCCAATAAAATAAGATCACCAATATCAGTTAGCATGTATAAAGAGTTCGGAATTTTTAAATCTAGCCCATCTGGATTTCCTTCTTTCAAAAAATAGCGACGTATAAACTGTAAGGCTTCTTGAAAATTACCAAAAAGTTCTGCTCTACTGACCGGATCATTTGGATCTAAACCGTAACCACGAAGAAAATTATTTACTCTATCTTCATCATAGAGTCTTCCCATAAAAAACTTGGTGTCTAAGGCAGACTTTCCACCAACGACGACATCAAAAAGATCCCAGTCGAATAAATATTTTTTCAAGTAGTCAGGTCTATTCATCTTATCCTTAACGCTTATTCCTTTCGCGCTGTTTAACGTATATACTTTTGGGCATGAACATGAAAAACGCACCTAGTCTCAAACAGTGGGAAATCATTTTTTTATCATTTGGTGGAGTAGGATTTTTACCAAAAGCTCCTGGTACTTGGGGTACGTTAGCAACACTTCCATTCTTATGGGGACTCAGCGCGCTAAAATTTCCTAATTTTTTAGTCATTCCATTTTTTATTTTCTTAACGGCCGGCAGTTGTTATGTGGCTGAAGTTATACAAAAAAAATATGACCTACATGATCCACAGTGGATCGTTATTGATGAAGTATTAGGAATGTTAACAACTTGGTTTTTCATGACTGGTTCTCCAACCTGGCACCTCATCCCTGCGTTTGTTCTTTTTAGATTTTTCGATATCGTAAAAATTTGGCCCGCCTCTTATTTCGATAAAGATGTTAAACATGGAATGGGAACAATCTTAGATGATATTGTTTCAGGTCTTTTTGCGGGAATCTCATACTATATCATTTTTAATTATATTTTTTAAAAAACATCTTGACTTACGCATAACTTACGCACAAACTATTTTCATAGAGCTGCTTCTCTAATTTTTCAAACATATTGCATCGAACCCTTGTAAATTCAGGGCTTTGAAATGCCATAGAAGAATTAGCTGAAGGCAAAAGTAGCTGTCATTGTGCGGTGATTTTGGTACGTTCTATTGAACACACACACGTTCATCGCCTCTAATTAGTTTAACTTTTGTAGGAGAGACACATGGCCCAGAGCACAACAACAGCCGATGCTAATAAAGCAAAAGCCCTCGATTTAGCGCTTTCAAGCATTGAAAAACAATTCGGTAAAGGCGCCATCATGAAATTTGATGGAACTAAATCTGCAGAAAAAGTACCTACAATTTCTACAGGCTGTTTAGGTCTTGATCTATGCCTTGGTGTTGGTGGTGTTCCTAAAGGTAGAATTATTGAAATCTACGGACCAGAGTCTTCAGGTAAGACAACGCTAACATTGCATATTGCAGCTGAAGCTCAAAAAGCTGGCGGAACTGTCGCATTCGTAGATGCGGAGCATGCACTTGATACATCGTATGCCGCTAAACTTGGTGTTGATGTTCCTAATACACTAATCTCTCAACCTGATAGTGGTGAACAAGCTCTAGAGATTACAGATATGCTGGTTCGCTCTGGCGCAGTAGATCTTCTTATTGTCGACTCAGTTGCAGCTCTTACCCCAAGAGCGGAACTTGAGGGTGATATGGGTGACTCTCATATGGGTCTTCAAGCTCGTCTAATGTCACAAGCATTAAGAAAGCTTACTGGTTCTATTTCAAGATCTAATACAACAGTAATTTTCATTAACCAATTAAGAATGAAAATTGGTGTCATGTTCGGAAATCCAGAAACAACTACTGGTGGAAACGCCCTTAAGTTCTATGCATCTGTAAGAATGGATATTCGTAGAATCGCAGCGATTAAAGACGGCGATAAACATATCGGAAACAGAACTAGAGTTAAGATCGCTAAAAACAAAGTTGCTCCTCCGTTTGGCCAAGTTGAATTTGATATTATGTACGGTGAAGGTATTTCTAAAACAGGCGACCTTCTAGATTTAGCTGTTTCTCATGGCTTTGTTGAAAAAGCCGGTGCATGGTTCTCGTATGAGAATAATAAAATGGGACAAGGTAGAGAGAATTCAAAGCAATTCCTTAAAGACAACCCTGAAATTTTTGACGACCTTAAAAAGAAAATCTTGGCTAAAAATGGCCTTGGTTCTAAAGAAGATTTGGCCCTTTATAGCGGTGAAGTTATCGATGAATCAACAGGAGAGATCCTTGATGAAGATCTTGCTGAAGTAACTACAGCGACGAAGAAAACTAAAAAGTCCAAAAAGACTCTCCAGTAATTTTGGCGTACTTAAG
>CAYGRY010000082.1:0-10864 GCA_964352405.1 uncultured Halobacteriovorax sp. | reverse complement strand
AATGGCGAAACATCAATTGAATCTACGTGAATTTTTTAGTTTCCTAACTGTAGGTTGGGTGGCATTTACTGCAGCCACTGCAGGCCTTCTTAGTCTTGCGTTTAGGTTTAGTTATCCAAACGTAAACTTTGAACCAGAGATGGAGTTTCTAGCAGGTGGTCCTTCTGAATTTGAAGCCGGTGTAGATGAACGCTACAAAAATGGTTTCGGTGTTTGGATGGTTAAGCAGGATGGAAAACTTTTTGCACTTTCAAATATCTGTACGCATTTAGGATGTATTCCGAGCTGGATGCCAGCGGAGAAAAAGTTTAAATGTCCTTGTCACGGATCTGGTTATTATATGAGTGGAATTAACTTTGAGGGTCCAGCCCCTCGTCCACTAGAAAGATATAAAGTTTCACTCACGCCTGAAGGGAAGATCCGTGTCGATAAAACAAAAGTTTATCGCTACGAAAAAGGTGAGTGGAATAACCCTAACTCGTTCATTTCAGTTTAGGAGACTAAGGCATGTCTGCAAAAGGTTTAGCCGATAAGGTAAGGGATACACAGGTTTGGAAATCAATTTTCCGCCATGGCCCACCAAACAATTCTCGTAACCGTGCAGCTGTTGTTGCTGGAAACGTATTTTTACATTTGCATCCAATCAAACTTAAGAAGTCTGGCGTTCAGCTTGGCTATACTTGGTGTATGGGTGGTTTAACGTTTTTCATTTTCTTGGCGCTAACAGTAACTGGCGTTTTGTTAATGTTCTATTATCGTCCAACTGCTGAATATGCTTTCAACGATATTATCGCTCTTCGTGAACACGTGCCTCTAGGAATTATGCGCGAAATTCATAGGTGGGGTGCTCACGCCATGGTTATTACCGTGTGGCTACACATGTACCGAGTCTTTATGACTGGTTCATATAAACCACCTCGTGAATTTAACTGGGGTGTTGGTGTTATTCTTCTTGTTCTAACAATGCTTCTATCGTTCACAGGCTATCTGCTTCCATGGGATCAGCTAGCTATTTGGGCGATTACCGTTGGATCCAACATGGCGAAAGCAACTCCATTTGCTGGGCATGGTGGTCCGGGTGCAGCCTTGGCTCAAATTGGTGACTTCGTTATGGTTTCAGATAAAAACGATGTTCGCTTCCAGTTATTAGCGGGTCGTTTTGTTGGTGAGCCAGCACTTTTACGTTTTTATATTCTCCACTGCGTATTTATTCCTTTAGTCGTTGGCGTTTTGATCGCTGTTCACTTTTGGCGTGTACGTAAAGATGGTGGAATTTCAGCTCCACTTTAAGATAAGGATTTAGGTAAAGGGCTATGAAGCATTTTATTAATATCATTGCCGATCCAATTTTTTCGTTTCCGATTTTTTCATTGTTATTTTTTGCAATGATTAAATGGTATCGAGTTGTTGGAACGAAGAAATTTGCGTGGATTTTTCTAGCGATTTCAGTACCTGTGACGGTGTGGTTTTTAGCAGATCCTCAGTTTATTAAAATTATTTTATGGCCTGACAATATTCCAATTAACATTCTTGTAATTTTGATTGTTTTTTTAACGTGGTTTCCACTTTATAAAGCAACTGAAAATGATAAAAGACTGGAGCAGGGACTAGAGCCAGTTGAAGCTCTTCCTGAAAACAGAGAGAAAGTTTGGGCATGGCCTAATCTTGTTTACACTGAGTTGTTTGCTATTATTGCTGGAACGATCTTCTTAGTTGTTTGGGCGATTATCTTTAAAGCGCCGCTTGAAGAACCAGCTAACCCAACTTGGGCACCAAACCCAGCTAAAGCTCCTTGGTATTTCTTGGGTCTTCAAGAAATGCTTGTTTACTTTGACCCATGGATGGCCGGAGTTGTTCTTCCTGGTCTTATCGTTGTTGGCTTGATTGCCATTCCATACTTAGATACGAATCCTAAAGGTAATGGTTACTACTGTTTCCAAGACAGAAAGTTTGCCATTACAGGCTTTCTTTACGGTTGGCTTGTTCTTTGGATCTACCTCATTATTGTTGGTACTTTTCTTCGTGGACCAAACTGGACATTCTACGGACCGTTTGAATATTGGGATTTCCACAAAGTTGTAGCTGAGTACAACGTGAATCTTTCAGAATTCTTATGGCTTAAATGGCTTAACACGTCGATGCCGAAAAATATCTTTGTTAGGGAAGCATTGGGGATAGCACTTACCTTTGCTTACTTAATTGGCTTACCGTTTATCTCGCTTAAAACAAAATTTGGTAAAGACCTGCTCGAGAAAGTAGGAACGATGCGCTACTACATTGTGATCTTCCTAGTGATTTCTATGGGAAGCTTGCCGATTAAAATGGTTCTTCGCTGGCTATTTAGCTTGAAGTATATTGTTGCGTTACCCGAAATCGAACTTAACTTATAAAACTGTTACCGTGCCCCGTTAGAAGGAAATAGAGATGTCAAAGAAGCAAGAGCCAGGAATGGCCTACGACATGTCCAAACTGAATAAGGTCTTCGCTATCTTATCAATTGGTCTGCTTATCACTACTTTTTGGGTGTTCTTAGACGATTATATTCGTCCATGGAAAGCTGTTCAGCTTGAGGCATTACAAATTCGCCAAAGCAAACTTAAAGAAAAAGTAGAAGAAGCAAAAAAGAATATCGATCAAGAGAAACTTTCTGCACTTGAGTCTCAACTTGCCCAGGGTCAAAAAGACGCTGAAGGTAGAGTTGATCAAATCTCTAAAGTTCAAGCAGAAATGAAGGCTATTGATAGAGATATCAAGCAAGAAACGATCATCAATGGTCGTCTTAACTCGATGGTTTCTGCCACAACTTTTAAATACGAAATAGCTAACTCTCATGGCGATGCAAATGCTCAATCGCTATTAAAGACTCTTAGAAATTTCAAAAAAGATTTTGAAGTTTCAAGAGATAGAATGAAAATGCTTGAAAGCACGATGAAGGAGAAAACTAAATTATTAGATTCACTTCAAGCAGAAAAACTCCAAGCAGAAAAATCAATTGAAGACGCAACTAGAACTTTAGACTTACTTAAGCTTTCTTTAGCAAAAACAAATGTCACTCCAGTTTTTGCTGTAAGAAACGCACCATTCTTAGATTTTTTAGACCCAACTTTAAAAATTCAGCAGATCGTTATTAATAACGTTACTGATGATCGTTACTTTGTATCAGTACCAAAAGTTGATCGCTGTATCACTTGTCACACATTTATTAGTGATCCGGGTTATGAAGATCAACCTAATCCACACAAAACTCACCCTAATCTTGAGTTAATGGTTGCTACAGATTCAAAGCACCCAATGAAGCAATTTGGATGTACTTCATGTCATGGTGGTGAAGGTCACCGTGTTCATGATTTCAATTCAGCGGCTCACATTCCTCAAAATGAAGAGCAAAAAGCGGAATGGATTGAAAAGTATAACTGGCATGAGCCACATAAAATTCCACAACCAATGTTTAAGCTTCAACATACAGAAGCTTCATGTGTGAAATGTCACCAAGGTGTGGAACATCTTCCTGGAGCAGATAAGTTAAATACTGGCTGGGAAAAGATGGAAGAGTATGGCTGTTATGCTTGCCATAAAATTGAAGGTTGGGAGCATAAAAGAATGCCAGGACCAAGCCTTCAAAAGATTTCTTCTAAAATAACGAAAGAGTTCTTTAAAAACTGGGTTTGGAGTCCAAAAGGCTTTAATCAACATGCAAAAATGCCAGCGTTCTTTGCACAGTCAAATAATTCTAAGCCAGAATTTATGCAAAAAAATATCGCCGAAGTGAATGCGATGGCGGAATACATTTGGGATAAAGCTGAAGGCTATAAGCCTTTTGCTAAGTACCAAGGTGGAAATGCAGATAAAGGTAAAGAGCTTATTAAAGAAGTCGGCTGTATGGGCTGTCACGGTGTGGAAGGTTGGGACGCTGAATCTAAAAAAGTTGGTGCCTATGCAGGTCCTTACTTAACGGGTACTGGATCAAAAGTTAAGAGTCCTGATTGGTTAGTGTCTTGGTTGATTAAACCATCTCACTACCAAGAAGATACGATTATGCCATCGCTTAGACTTACAGATAAAGAAGCGAACGATATCGCAGCTTATCTTTTATCAATGCGAAATACTAAATTTGATAAGCTTAAGTTTGAACAACTTAATGAAGACTTAAGAGACGAACTACTTGTTGAATACTTTGCAGCCTTTGACACAATGGAAGTGGCTGAGCAAAAAGTTGCAGCAATGAGTGATCGTGAAAGAACTCTAGAATTAGGATATCGCTCTGTCGGTAAATATGGCTGTTATTCATGTCATAGTATTGAAGGATTTGATGGTCGCCAAGGTATTGGTCCAGAGCTAACTAAAGAAGGATCGAAACCACTAACTCAATTTGGATTTAACCAACAGCATGATATCGAGCATTCAAGAGATGGATGGATTAAGGCTCACTTGATTAATCCACGTCGTTGGGATGGTGGATTAGATAAGCCATTTAAAGACCTAACAAGAATGCCAAATTTCTATATGACTGAAAAAGAAGCAGAGTCGATGACTTTAGCAATTCTTGGACAAGTTTCAGATGAAGTTCCACTTAAGGGAATTAAGCGTTTAAATGCTCAGGAAAAACTGGCAAACGAAGGCATGAAAGTTGTTAATAAATATAGCTGCGTCGGCTGTCATAGCATTGATGGATGGGGCGGTAATATTGTTAAAATGTATGATGATGCCAATGAAGGCCCACCTCAGTTAAACAAAGAAGGGTTTAGAGTACAATCCGATTGGCTTTATCACTTCCTTGGAAACGTAAAGCCTATTCGTCCGTGGTTAAAAGTGAGAATGCCATCATTCAATCTTTCAACTGAAGAGAAAAACAAAATTGTAACTGGATTCCAAGCCAAAGCTTCTCAACCAACATTTGTCGCCAACGATGCAAAAATTGAGTGGGAACCAGGTGAAAAAGCAGCTGCAGTAAAATTATTTGAAGCGCTTGCTTGTGCATCTTGCCACACAACAGGATTTAACAAAGACCAAGCTTCTGCGCCAAATCTTTATAAGGCTAAGCCTCGTCTTCGCCCTGATTGGATCGAAGCATGGCTTCATAATCCTCAAAAGTTTATGCCAGGAACTGTCATGCCATCTTTTTGGGAAGGTGGAGAGTCTCTTGAAGAAGGGATTCTTGGCGGTGATGCAAATAAACAAGTTAAAGCATTAGTAAAATACATCTTGGAGATTGGTGAAGAAGAAATTCGCTCACCTATGAGGAGATAATAATGAGCGCAAAAGCACCTGCTATGCATGATTACCCAGCAGATCCTCAGTTTGGAAAAGCAAGTCCAACAAAAGTTGGTATGTGGATCTTTCTGACAACCGATGCAATGTCATTCTCGGGTTTATTGATCGCTTACGGAATCTTAAGATCTACTCGTCCGTGGCCAGACCCTGTCCAGGCTTTGGGCGGAGTTGAGCTTTCAGGCTTAATGACATTTCTTTTGATCTGCTCTTCTGTTTCAATGGTTATGTCTATTGATGCAGCAAAAAGACTTCAAAGAAAACAAATGCTTAATTGGTTGTTGGTTACTATTCTTGGTGGCGCTACCTTCCTTGGCCTTCAAGTTTATGAGTACTCTCACCTTATGCACGACATGGGCATGACTCTTTCGACTTATGCTCACGGTGAAAACTTATTCTCTTCGACATTCTTTGCGATTACAGGATTTCACGGATTGCACGTTTTAACGGGAACACTTTATCTCGTTTATATGTACGTCTTGGCTCAACGTGGTCGCTTTGATGGCGGAGACTATGATCAGTTAGAAGTTGCTGGATTGTTTTGGCACTTTGTTGACCTTGTTTGGATCCTTGTTTTCACTTTCGTCTATTTAATATGAGTAAAATTTTAGCAATATTATTTTCAATGTTTTTAATGGGACAAGCTTTTGCTTGTCCTATGTGCGCTGGTTCTAAGACTCGCCCAGAAGATCAATATCTTGTTTATATCTTGATGGGATTTATCGCCCTGACTTATATTCCTTTTTTCATTATTTATAGAACAATTATCAAAAATAGAAATCCAAGCATTGCGGCCGATAGTGAGTCCAACTAATCATCAAGATAAAAAAGCCTACACAGCTATTGGTCTTTTAAGCGCTGTCGTTTTGTCATTTCTTGTCTGGCTAATTTATTGGAAAGAAGCACCTGCTGAACATGCTCACTGGGCAAGTTGGCTTCCAGCTTTAAACTCAATGTTTAATGCCATAACAACAGTTTTCTTATTGTTGGGTTATAAAGCAATTAAAGAACGTAAGATCTCTAGACATATAAAGTTGATGATAAGTGCGACCTGTTCATCAGGATTATTTCTCATAAGTTATATTACTTATCATCACTTTCAAGGTGATACGAAGTTTCTAGCTGATGGAATTGTGAGACCTATCTATTACTTTATCTTGATAAGCCATATTGTTTTGTCGATTCCACTTGTGCCAATGGTTTTTACAACTCTTTATCATGCTGGCAGACGTAATCATGAAAAGCATAAGTGGATCGCTAGAAAAACATTTCCAATCTGGCTCTATGTTTCAGTTACGGGGGTTTTAATCTATATCTTCTTAAAGATCTTTAATACACCTTAATCTCTCGAAATCTACTTCGTCTTGATAGAGAGAGAAACCAAAACGCAAAATATTCGCCCTCGAGTCTGTCACAATACCGATAGATCTAAGACGTTGCTCTAGGTCCTGGCAAGCTTGGGTCGACTCGAGCTTAAAAGCAAGAAATTGTCCTCTTTCTTGAGATTCATCTTGAATAAAAGATTTTTCATTAATTTCAGTATGATTTACTTCTTTGATAATTTCTAAAAATTTCTTTTGAAGCTTAAGGATATGAGAGCGAATCACATCTAGAGTAATCCCTTCTTTTTCAAATAAATGATAAACACTTAAAGAACGATATAGTGGAGTGAAGTCCATGGTCGATCCCAAGTATCTTCCTGCGTGGGTTGGATAAGTGATTTCTCCCGTTTTACTCGAGAGAGCTTCAAACTCAGCGAACCATCCAGTAATGATTGGGTTGGTTCCATCGTCAGGACAAGTCATAAAGCAGAGCCCTTCACCACCTTGAGCATATTTATAGTGACCAGACATGAAGTAAATTCTATTTTGAATTTTTGACAAGTCTAATGGGCGAGTAAAGTAACTATGATACCCATCAATAATAATTTTACCGTGTTTGTCAGCGAGCTTAACAATTCTCTCCAAATCATCGATGGAGGTTCCTGAATTATAAAAAGTTTGGCTGATAAAAATCATATCAAAACTTGTTTTCTTTAAAGCACTTTCAAATGAAGTCCAAAAAGAATCACTTGGAAAAGATGAGACTTTTGTGACTTTAACTAAGTCTTCCTCAACAAGCTTATTAATTTGTCTTGAAAAGCTATGAAACTCCCCATCTGTTGTTAAAATTCTAGGTTTTTTCTTAGTAGGGAGAGTGGATAAAAGTCTAATCAGTAAGTCATGAGTGTTGGGAGCAAAGACAATATTTTCAGCTTTATCAATCTTAAGTGTTTTAGCGATATGACTTTGCAGTTTTGGTATCTTTTCACCAAAAATAATTCCCCATTTTTGATCAGAATGTTTAGCAGAGTCATCCCAATAATCTAAAGTCGCTTGTCTTGTGACATCAGGCCAAAAATGATGTGAATGACAGGCCATATGAAGGACATCGCCGTGTGCTTTTAAAAAATGCTGATAATATTTTTTAAAGCTCACTTGTATTCTCTTCAGCAATATAAAAGTTAAGCTGTTTCTTAAGCTCTTTAGGTAAGATGGGAAGTTTTGATCTAGGAATTAAAAAAGTAGAAAGATTAAAAAGATCGAGATAAACACGATTTTTTTCTGCTGCCATTTTTAAATACTCATGTCCAGATGATCCACCAGTTCCAACTTTTGTTCCAAGCATTCTCTGCGCCATGATGGCATGTCTTTGACGCCAGCTCGTAAAATTCTCATCAATATCCATTAATAGGTTTAGGAGCCTGTAAGGTTGGTGAAGAATAGGCTCATCTCGGTAGAGTAAAATAAATAAAGCATTTAGCGTCGCTTTTTGTGACAATCTTCTTTTGCCTGCCTTAGTGAGCTTTTCAAATTGTTTTGGGTCAAATAAACTGGCAAAAGTTTTCTTAGTTGATTCCAGCCCTTCAATTTGAGCTTCTTTTGCAATCTCAGGTAATGTCGCTAGGTTTTTTAAAAGAATATTTTCTTCATTTTGAAGCATCTCTTCAACTGTAACTTTATAGCTATTCCAAAAATCAAAATTCTTTTCCTTGGTAAATGGGATTCGCTCCAACCATTTTTCAAGACCATCAAATAAAGAAGCCTGGCTTTCAACTTCATTTAATACGGCTTGATCTTTTTCACTTAATCGACCCATGAAATAACTACGATCAACTTTTCCACGCTTACCAGTTGGCAGACCCATCAAAACTTCAATTTGTCTAAACTGAATACTTTGAAAGCCTGAAGCTGGAACCAATAAATCTCTAAATTCTAAAAAATCCATGGGAGTCATCGTTTCCATCACTGGCAACTGATCTATCAGAAGTTTTTGAATCTTAATAATTCGCTCAAGCCTTTCATTCACACTGTGAAGGGATCTCTCTTCAATATTATCTGAAGTAAAAACATCTCGAATTGAGACAAGTTCATGAAGAATCTGTTTAAACCAAAGCTCATAAACTTGGTGAACAATAATAAACAAAGTTTCATCATGAGATTCATTTCCATATTTTTTACTTAATGGATTTTGACTCGACAAAAGCTGTTCAAGATTTAAGTAGTCACCATAGTAGGTTGAGGCCATGCATACTCCAGTTTAAATTCCCTAAATCATAAACGATCAAAAGCTATTTGGCAGGGAGATATTCGGTAGATGTGCAGTGAGTTAATTTGCCGATTAAATGGCTCATGTGTATAAGATCTAGCACCTTATTAAAGAGAACAATGTCCTACCGTATAAATGCTTTTTTTATACTTATTTTGACCATTTTGCTTATGTCATTAGGTGCGTACCTGCATGATGCCGAGCTAGCGACTTCTTGTCCGACTTGGCCTTTGTGTCCGGGCCGTTTTGCAGATCAAATACTGATTTATTTTCACCGCTTTGTAGCACTTTGTTTAATCGTGCTTTCTTTTGTTTTGAGTTGGCGGCTTAAGAAAGTAAAACATGAAAAGTTAAAATGGTCTTACTGGGTTAGCGGGCTTATTTTTTTACAAGCCATTCTTGGTGCTTTAACAGCTGTCTTTAATTTACCAGCTATTATCTCTTTTGTTCATTTACTTTTATCTTTGGTGACAGTTGCTTATATCGTGGTCTTACATGATTCGTTGGCTGAAAAAGCTGAGTCACCAAAAAATGAACTCCCTCATCTGTTAAAAGATTTTCTTTTAGTTTTATTAATTCTTTTCTTTGTTCAAAGTCTACTTGGTGGACTTGTCCGTCACACAGGTGCTGCCTCAGCTTGTGGGATCGGAATTAAAAATCTTATTTATTGCACGGATCAAATCACGCAAAGTGTTTCTCTTTGGCCGATGCGAGCAGCTTCACAGTTGCAAATGCTCCACCGTATAAGTGGGATTTTTCTATTTTTACTTGCTCTTCCAACTCTTATTGTAGCTTTTTTTCAATACTCATCATTTGAAGGGGTCACTGCAAAAAAAGCACGTAACACTGCTCTTTTATCGCTGATACTAATTTTTGTTCAGGTCTATTCTGGTTTTTATAATATTGCTTCAAGCTTAGCTGTCCATGCCACTGTCTTTCACCTCATCATCGCTTCTGGCTTGATGGCATTTATTTTAAAAACAAGACTCTACCATCAAGAAATGGAGTTGAGTTTTGACGGCAAAGAAAAAATAACTCTCTTCTCCGACATTCTGGAATTATTTAAGCCAAGACTCGCTGGTCTTGTGATGGTCACCATGCTGATTGGAGCACTATTAGCTCCAGGTAAAATATATTTTCTCGATATTTTTGTTTCATTCGCTTTAATTTTCATGGTTGTGGCTTCGGCTACAACGCTTAATTGTTGGATGGAAAAAGATATTGATGCCTTGATGGAGCGTACTAAGCAACGTGCACTTCCTTCAGGCCGTATGCAACCAAAGACTGCTTTGTGGATTGGCCTTGGCTTAGGCTTGATCTCATTGCCTGCGCTTTATTTTATTGTGAATCCGCTGACAGCTTTTTTGGGTTTGCTGGCACATCTTATGTATTTATTGGCCTACACACCGATGAAAAGATATTCGGCGGCTGCACTTTTTGTTGGCGCTGTACCGGGAGCATTACCGCCAGTGATGGGTTGGACCACTTTAACAGGATCAATGGACGTCATCGCATGGTGTTTGTTTGCCATTTTATTTGTTTGGCAATTGCCACATTTTTTAGCGATCTCCGTTTACTACCGTGGAGATTATGAATCAGCTGGCATTAAGATATTTGCCCGCAAAACAAATTTTAGTTCTGTTCGCCGCGACATTTTTCTATACACTGCCGTTTTGATGGCATGTGCATTAGCCCCGGTATGGTGGGGAAATTTTGGTAGGCACTATCAAACATCAGCATCAGTATTGAGTTTGAGCTTTTTAGCTTGGGCCATCTATGGTTTCTTTATTGAAAAAACTGAGGATGCGATGCGCCAGTGGGCACGTCGCTATTTTTTCGGATCAATAATTTACCTTCCACTTTTACTGGCTGCCATGGTCTTTTTTCAGTGACGATCAGCCTCTGGAAAAGTACATATTGCAAGATATATCTAAGTAGATAAAGTTAGAAATTATAGGTACAATTCACTGGCAATTCATTGAAAATGTTAGAGTTTATGTGCAAGAAG
>CAYGRY010000081.1:0-11034 GCA_964352405.1 uncultured Halobacteriovorax sp. | reverse complement strand
AAATTGTTTTGTCATATTTATAAGTACTTTGGTTTTTTGATGATTATTGCTTCAGTTCAAGCTTTCGCAAACGCTGATACGACGGTGGATTCTTTTCAGGTTCAAGGACTTGAAATGTTCAAAGGCAAAAGAATTAGTGTTTATTATGTCTCTGCTAGACCAGCGACCCTTGAAACACCAGGTCAAATCGCCAAAGTGAGAAAGGTCATGAAAGGACCTTTAACTTTTACGATTAACAATAGTGGAAGTGTTAATATTCCTGAGGTTCAGGTTCCACGAGATGGTTGGACAAATTTTAATCACGTCATTTTTGTGATTCATGGCCAGGCCAAGCACGCTCTTCGAAATGTTGATGGAACGTATCCTGATATTCTTGATACTGAAAATGAAGTACCTGTTAAAACAGAAAATGCTGATTATCTTTATCGTAAATCAGTTATGTACGATGCAACACTATTTGCAGGAACACTTCGTTTATTTTAAGCATTAATCTGTGTGGCAGACTCTAAAACGGGTTTGCCTTCATAGAGTTCAATCAGGTTCATTCTTGAGCGGCAAAATTCTGGAAGCACGAGCTTATCTTCACTAAATTGTTTTCTAATATAAATCGTTAATTTAGGTTTTGATCGACCTTGTCTTCTTTCGAGTTGATTTTGCAATTGATAGATTTTATCTAAAAAGTTTGCATCCTGTCTTTTGGATAGTTGAAAGGCATCATTTTCTTTAAGCTCACGCCACAATTGCCATGGTTTTTGATCGCCCAAAAGAATCATGGCAAGAGTAAGGTAGATCACTGGATCGCTTTCGAAATTATCACCCATCAATACAAGCTCATCTGGAAGTCCAGTCATTCCTAAAATATCTAAAAGGTGATTGAGTTTATATAGACCTTGGACTTTTAAATCCTTCGGAGTTAAATCCCCATCGAGAAATGAAAGCACTTTTCTATAATCTTTTAAAAAAATTCCAGCCGTATAAATTTGATGCTGATAAAGCCAATCTCGCATAGCTTCTTCATAAAAATGCGGAGAGGCAGAAAGAATAAAGGGATTAAAGCCCTCTTTTAGTTTTCCATGTAGTATTTCTAAGCTTTGAGTCAGAGTTGGAAAAAACTGTAAAGGCTTTGTGAGTGAGCGATAAAGTTCACGTGTCGTTGAATAACGAGTGTCGACCAACGTTTTATCAAAGTCACAAATAATAATTTTACGTGGGTTTGGAATTCTTAGTGGTAAGGCAGTACCAAGTTGTAATTCTAGGCCTTCTTTTTTACTTACTTCATAAATCTGAAACGCTTCAATCTTTCGCGTTTCAGTGGTCAATGGAATTTTAAATCGAAAATCTCCCAAAACGTCTGAATCGTAGATTTTTGTGAACACAATTTCTTGTTTATTGTTTAAGCCCACAAGTTTCATTTTAAATTCATAAGAACGTAGTAAACGTAGAGCTTGAATGGGAAGTCTGGCATCCTGATCATCAGCAAGGTTTTGATGAGCAAAATGTTTTGTGATGGGATTTTCTCTCATTGTGATGGCCGCACGTACGCTAATCCACTCATCAGTGATAACACTTAGAAAATTAAGAAGGTGAGGTCTTTTCATCATCTATCCCTTAACGTTATGATAGATAAATATTCATCATATTACGATGTTTTCTTCTCAAGGTAGCCTTAATGCAGAAAGTCCATATTGAATTATTAGGTGAAGTTAGTGTTTATTTCGGTTTAGGAATCGAAATTGTAACAGCTTTCGTGCTTGGTGGTTTGATCGGTTATGACCGTGAAAAGAAAATGAAGGCCGCGGGTATTAAGACCAATATGCTTATTTGTATTGGTGCAACTCTTTATACGGCGGTTTCTTTGCTCGTTAGAAATGATGCTGCGGGCTATGTTGATGCTTCCAGAATTCCAGCGCAAATTGTTAGTGGTATCGGCTTTTTGGGTGCTGGTGCGATTATTCAAGGTCGTGGCGGAGTTGTTGGTCTAACTACAGCAGCCACCATTTGGGTTGTTGCAGCAATTGGCGTGACAATTGGCTCAGGTTATCCGCTTATTGCCGCAATTTTCACTGTCACAAGTCTTATCGTCTTAAAACTTTTAGGCCCAATATATAAGCTATTCGAGATGGAGCGTGATAACTGCCATTACCGCCTCGAAGTTCTGTCTAAAGGCCGAGTCACTGAAAGTGTGAAAGAGCTGATTTTAAATGAAACGAATACCATTGAACAAATCAGTGAAGAGATTATTGATATTGAAAACAATGAAAGAATCTTAACAATCTATCTGACCGTTCATCCGAGAAAGATTCGTGAACTTGTGGATTCTATTAATACAATTATTCAGGTGGAAAAAGTCCACTTTCACTTATCAGAATTTCATGCGGATGTGATAGACCCTTAAGCTTTAGCGATACGATAGGTGAGGACACCGTCTTCATACTTTTTAGTGACTTCTTTTGGATTAACGAGATCGGCGACTTGAAACTCTTTACTAAAACTTTCTGAGCGTCGATTTTCACTTACTTTACCAGTTTCGCCTTCGACTCTATCAGTGAAGCGACGACTTAACGTAATTTTCATTTTACGATCGTGACCAGTAAAGACGACATTTTCGGCTTCATGCTCTGGAACGGTGATATGAACAAGGTAACTATCTGGTTTATCCTCAACCTTATGTTCAATTTCTTTTAGGTTGTAGAATGGATCATCAACCTTCGCCAATGTGGCATCACGTTTTTTGGCATAATCACTGCTTAATGCTTTTAGCTGACTTCTTAGCTGTTCTTCCGTTCTTGAGATGACTTGTTCGTGTTGCGCCTGAAGTGTCGTAAACTTTTCTTCAAACTGAGCACGTTTTGATGAAAGCAATTGATTATAATGATCTTCAGTTGTTTTCATTTCTTTTTTATAATTCAGTTCTTTATTTGTTTTATCCGCCATATTTAAGCGAGACTGTTGTCTCGAGTTTCTGGCAAATTCCATTTTCAAATTATCAAGCTGCTGTTTATGTTCAATCTCTTTTGTATTTAGCTGTAAACTTTGCTCTCTAGAGCGGTCGGACAGGGTAGAGTCGTAGAGTCTTGTCTGGGAGTCCGCTTTCTTTTTAGTTTGATAGGCAATATCTTGTATTTCAAAATCACTTTGTTGTTGAATTTCAGCAACTGATTTATTGGTTGAATCTTTAATCGATCTGGTTTGCTCAAGTCCGTCTTGAATAATCCTATCTTGGTCAATCGCATTGAGCGCCATGGTGGCATCTTTATCAAGCATTTTTTGTTCTGCTAGAATGGCTCTTTCTTTTTGAATACGCTCAGAATCAGCTTTAAAAGATTTTTGAATATCCTCAAGGCGTGAAGTCTTGTTATCGACGGCTTCTAGAATTTCTTGTTGATTAATATCTTTAACTTCGAGAACATCTTTTTGGCCTAATACTCTCTCATCTTCTTTTTTTATGTCATAGATTTTCTTAACATCTTCAATCTCACGCTCTTTTGCAGCAATCAAATTTCTTTGATTCGTCAGCATTGTCTTAAGCTTGGTTGATTGAGGATTCTCGACTTTCACTACTTTTTCACCTCGGCCGAAGCCATTTCTTTTTCCTGAGCAATTGATCGTTCAGCTGGCCCTAGGCAGTAGTCTTTCATGCCACCGGTATGGCCTTGACAGGTCCATGAGCGCATTAAATCAATCGCTATTGAAGTTTCCCCGCCATGATATGACAAGTAAGACACTGGATCGAGAGTCGAAGTAACGATATGAGGCTTAGCTTGATATTCACCTGGAAACCTCGACATGACTTGATATTGATAGACGCGGTACTCGGCCATCAGTGACATTGGTGTTAATAGTAGAATTAATAAAACTCTTAGAGTTTTCATTAATGTAGCTCCGGTGAGTTATCAAGAATTCTATGTTCTACCGCATTCATGAAAGCTCGAATAAATGTGCGTCGATCGTCTTCACTTAATGAAAAGAGAACGGTTCTTTTTCTTTCAAAACTTTTTTGATGAGCAATCCTTTTAAGGATCGATTTCACTTTACCTTTTTCATTAATAGTAAGAGCTTTTAGGCGCGCTCCAGATGTCGAAATTGTTCCCAACCAGTCACGATCAAAGAGGGGATAATGGCCCTGAGCTCCCCATTCAATAAGAGATTTCATGGTGGTATCAGGTATACGTTTGAATAGTTCCAAAGGGTTCCTCCCAAAGATGGCATGATCCTTCCTAGATCACGTCCTACTATAGTATCTTGGATAGGGTGCGCTATAGCAGAGGGCAAGGCTTTCCAGTCAGGTAATTATTTTACGGACCTATTTACTCGGTTAAGGGTAAAGGTTGATCTTAACTACTTGGTTATGGTTAAATAGAGCTAACTTCGGAGTTATGAAGACTCCATCTCTGACATAGGATTTGTCATGAAAAAGAACCTGCTTCTATTTTTCACTTTATTCCTCATTTCAAAATATTCTTTTGCTTTAGTCGACTATACTGAATCATCGTCTGAGCCAGCACCTGCTCCGACAAAAATTAAAAGAATTGCACCACCATCATCAACGAATTCATCAGTTGCTTCTAGCAGCGGTATGGTGACTAGATCTGGACCTTCGGGCATGTTTGAGTTGTCGGCCAACTACGGCATGATTGATGCTCAAATTGGTGATCAATCTGGAAAAGTTAATGTCACAAGCTTTCAAGCCCATTTTGAAACATCCTATAATATTTGGTTAGATGCTACTTGGGCCATGGGCTCTTTTGATTCTACCAGTACAATTGGCGAAGGATCTTCTCAAAAAGGCAATCCACAAGTCATTCTTGGTGTTAATTGGCTCGAGTTTGGTGGTGGGGCTGATAGGGCTTCGATGGACTTTATCGGTGGGGCCAACATTGGACAGAAGGACTCAAGCTTTGCCACAAGTCGTACAGATAAAATTGTCGGTGTCGAAACCGCAAAACGATTTGGAACTTTTGTTTTTGGCTTAGGTTATAGAGTTTGGCTGTCAGGCACTTCAACACAAGCGACTGAATTGAGTATAGGTAATATACAAAGGCTTAGCGCCTCTTTAGGCTGGATGGTTTCTCCTGATATTCGCTTTGCTGTAGAAGCTGCGACTGTGAGCATCGGCTCTGGGGATGGAGATAATGCTTTAAGCGAGAAGATTTCATTTGGCACAGTCTCTCCATCACTTCAATTGACGATTTCTCCTATGGTTTCACTTGATCTAGGTGCTGTCTTTAGATCAAAACGTCTTAAGGATGAAAATCTCCTAAATGCCAGACTTTGGAATTTACCTGGAAGCTATGGTAATAAGATCTACGCAGGTCTTAATTTCTCTTTATAGTTAGGCGGATTCCTTGAATCGTTCAGTCTATTTTTGTAATCATTGTAAAAAAGCTCTTCTCGATGTTGAAGAGCTTTTATTTGTTGAAGAAAGCTCAGCACGAAGCTTTTGTAGTGAAGATTGCATTGAAAAATATTACCAACCAATTGTTTCTTGGTATGAAAACCTTGAGCGTGAAACAAGAGTCGAGCTAAAAGTTGGAGATGAAGATTGTCGATCACTTATCAGTGATCCCAACCTGATGGATAAAGCACTTACTAGACCAGATGAAATTTGGCGTTATGAAAATGAAATAGGTGAGGATCACTTTATTTTTATAAAAACCTTTTCTACAGAAAGACCATTTCATGTTGTGATCATGTGTCATCTGTTTGAGCGCCAACCTAGCTTTATATTACTAGCAACAGCGACCAGAAGTCCTCAGCTTTTAGATAAGTTTAGAGGGGGCGAGCAAATTACAAACCCTGATGAATTTATTGCCAGAGACGATTTACCTGCTGGGGCGATAGATCTAGAGCTTGAACAAGAATCACTAAATACGATAGAGGCGAAGAAGTCTGCCTTTCTTGCAAGACTACTTCAAGATCGAATTGCAGCCGATATTCCTTTCGAGCAATTTGATCTGTATGAAAAGTATTTTAAAACAACGCTCGAAGATCCAGATGAAATATATGCTGATGAAGATGATGAAGGCGATCAAATCTTTAATTATATCAAAGCGTATCAACAAAATGGCGTGAGCTTTTATTACTTCATTATTTGTGTTGAGCTAGAAAAAGAAGATGATGGCCAAGCACAAACGCGAAAGATTATCCCGCTGATTGCTTTTCCAACACTTGATGGAGAGCTTTACAAGATCTATAAGTCAGGAACTCTCGTTTCTGGTAGTCTTAAGAATTAAAACTCTTTGTAAGTGTAAGCACCAACAGATTTGAAGGCATCACAATATCCGCCGTATCCGTATTGCGCTAAATACTGAGAGCAAAAGATATAGGCATCTGGCGAAAGAGCATTTTGATTAAATGGGTAAGGGTAAAAATGAGCTTCATCTTTCATAATCATGACGCTATTGAGAGGAAGTTGAGAGTAGTTGGGACGGTTCTTAACCATCGTGACCTTATAAACTCTCTTATTATCATTTAAAACTAAACATCTAGGCTCACCAATATAAACAGACTGACCACCTGATGCTGACGTTGGGATTAAGCATACTTGAACGTTAGTGATTGGATTTTTAACCTGGATATAAAGATCAAGTTCACTTGATGTACTTTTACAAACAGTATAGGCACCAAGATGGGTGCTATTTGAAGAAAATCCATTGAGTCCATCTGGCGCCCATGAGCAATGATTGATCTCAGTTGGAATTGTCACCGTTCCTGAGCCACTACCCGAACCATTTCCAGTGTTATCAATATTGATTCCACCACCATCAGTTTGATTCCCACCAGTTGTAGAAGTTGAGGTACTAAAAGGAGAGTAGTCGTAACGACTCTTTCTTGTACTTCTTTGAGAATCACATGATGTTAAAATCATGAGAATTGATAAAAATGTTAATGGTAAGATCTTCATCTTCGGCTCCAATTTCATTCCGATTCAATGGCTTATCGTTAAAAAGTCATATAAAGTTGAGTAATTTCTTAATATCTTGGCTAAGTAGCCGATATGGTGTTCATGAAACGCCTAGTTATTCCTTCTATTTTGGTCATTGCCCTATTAATGACGGCCGCTTTGGTAGCGTTCATGCCCTATCACTTTTATTATGTCTCAATTGAAAATGGTCTAAACTCTAGGTTCTTACAGACAGAAAAAGTAGAAGCGCAGCTTTTATACTCAGTTCCTTTTGAATTAAAAAAAATTGATATGGTCAGTACTGATAGTTTGACTCGTTGGCGAGATTTTCATGTCGGTGACTATATTGTTTCAATGCCGGTCAGACATCCATACTTTCTTCTTATTCCTAATATTAGTATAGATGAAGCCAAGAGACCGATCATCGCTTGGGATATCAAAAATCAAAATCTGCAAACAGAAATTGGTCTGAAAATTTTAAAGCCTACGACTTATACTTATCCCTTTGAAAATAATCTTCTTTTCAATTTACCAATCTTTAAAAATTCATTATTGGCCGTTCCTACAGAAACAATTTGGAAAGACTTGTTCACTTTGGATCTAAGATTGCCAACAATGGAAAATCTCGGATTTGTCAGTTGGATAAAGAACTTAATGGGCATTAAGTATACAGAGCTTGCCTACAAGCTTTTCATTCTCAAGGCCCGACAACTTCTGTTCCCAGTAAATGCTCTAAATATTAGCTATGATGAATCTAAACAAATGGGAGTCGTTGAAGTTAAACCTACTGGCGACAGTTTGGTGGCTGATACTTACAGAGTTGAACAAACATTTTTATTACGAGAAGGATTGTTACAAAGACTGGAATTAACCACGAAGCGCTTTAGCGATATTGCACAGTCTTATCGAACACGTTTTTACGATTCGCTTCAATGGGAAGCAAGTAATCCGGATGAGACTATTCGAATCTATGGTGAGTTTAATAAGTTAACATTTGAGCGAAAAATTGATCAAGAGGGGATGACCTATCTCTTTGCAGGCTGGAGTCACGTTCCAAAAGAAGAAGAGTTTTTAAGAACGATGGTGCAATTCTTAGAGCGTGGTAAGAAAAATAAAGTTCACTTAGAAAGCTTATACCAATATGGTTATAATGTTTTTGGTACTAGTTTTTCTAGCTTAAAAGAAAATTTAAGAGAAACAGAAGAGCGAAAATTAGAGCGAAAAATTTCCGAAGAGTTTAAGAATGAATTGAGTGAAGCAGAAAAAGTTCAAGTCGTTGCACCTGATGGAAACTTTCAAAATGCCGAAGATAAAGTGAATTATTTCTTGAAAAAAGCTAAAGAAGCAGGCTCAAAGCAAGGCTCGACAATCTTGGTCGATTAAATTTTATAAGTGATTCCGGCCCAAATATTAGCGCCATTGAAAGCTTCGAAAGTTCCGTTACTGCCATCTTGAAGCTGAACGTCTCCCATACTCCCGACATTGTACTTTCTGAGTTCTACACCGCCAATAATTCCAAATTTTGAAAAAGGAAAAAGCTTCGCTTGACCACCAATGATGTACCCAATCATAGTGCCTCTAGATTCAGTTGAACTAAAAGAATTTTGTAATCGAGCATCACCTGTGGCGACCGCGCCAATAACGGCATCCAAAGCAACAAGTTTAAATCTCGCAATTGAGTATTGAAACTTAGCTTCGACTAATAAACTTTTAAACGCAAAGTTATCTGATTCTGCACTGATATAGTTTAAACCTACTGCCCATGAATAATTTCGAAGCTCTGGACGGTGCTCAAAACCAATTCCAATCTGAGATAGAGTACTTTCATTACTTTGAGGGTCTAATTCTTGCCATGTCGAACCTGTCGACATATTTCCCATATGCAAAACCATATGATTGTTTTCACTAAAATTATCTTCAAAGTTTTGTTCTTCAAAAAGGACTTCGTGTTCAGTGACTTTAGGCGCAACATAGCTTCCACCTTCATCACTAATTTCTTGCGCCAGTCTCACATCAGCGTTTTTGATATAAGCAATTCGGCCTGAAACTACTGTGGACAAGACAGTCCCATTCTTTCTTGCAACTTCACCAACCTTAATTTTTTTGCCTTTTTTAGCGTAACCAATGGCGACAGCCAGATCCATATCGCTATAGATGACGGCCTGATCGGACACGATATAGGCCAAATCAGCACTAAAGACGTTGGAACTAAGAAATAGGCATAAAAGAGTAAAAATAAGCTTCATAAATCTATTATAACTATAGGCCGAATTTTTTACACCCCCTTGTCGCATTTAGGCGGAATATGCCATGTTTCATCAAAATTAGAGGTGATAGCATGAAATTTCCAGGACGCAGGAAAACCAAACATTATTTTCCAGTTCAAAGTGAATCAAGGATCTCGCTTGAATGGGACCTTGATGCGGCCGATGAAATCTATATTGTTGGTATTGATCAGCTGATCGTCGATGTCGAAGCTGAAGTCGAAGACGCCGTCTTGATCGAGGCTGAGCTCAATAAAGGTGAGTCAGTGGTCCTACCAGATCAAACGATGGAAGCTCTAACTCTGGAACTTCGAAATAAAAATAAAATTCTAGGTGTCTACGCTGGGGGATCAATTGGAAATACCCTGCATAATTACTCCGTTTTAAGTGATGATCGCTCTATTGCTTTAGGAACTATTTCAAAAAATATGAGTGTTGGTGATGACGCCTTTAAATATATCTGTACCACTAACTCTCATGTGGACTTCTCTTATCTCAAGCCTGTCGAAGGCCCAATGGCCAGAGCTCTTTGTTTGATCACTCCAGATCGCGAGCGTACCTTTGCCATCGCCAAGGGCATCATGAATGACCTAACGGCGGATGCTATCCCTGATGAGGTGGTAGAAAAATCAGCAGCGCTTATGATTTCAACTTATCTGCTTCGCGATGAAAATGCTCCGATGTTTAAGGCAACTCTTCATGCAGTAAAGGTGGCTAAGAAAGCTGGAGTTCCAGTCATCTTATCACTTGGAACAAGCGGTATTGTTCGCGAAAGACAAGATTTTCTAAGAAATTTTTTACATGATTACGTCACTGTCGCAGCGATGAACGAAGTAGAAGCTTCAGCATTAACAGGTGAGGAAGATCCGTTATTAAATTGTGAAAAGCTTCTTGATTATGTTGATCTTGCCTTGTTAACAGTCGGGCCAAGAGGTCTTTATCTTGCTGGCTTTAGTGATGAAGAAGAATTAAGAGAAACAAAAGATATGATTCATAGTAAGTCGATTGGTGAGTACAACAAGTATGAGTACTCTAGAGCTATGAAACTGGCCGATTGTACTAAGCCTGTAAAAATTTACAGTCATATTAATCCGTATATGGGCGGACCTGGAAAAGTCATTTCAACAAATGGGGCAGGGGACGCGGCTTTAGCTGCACTGCTGCATGATATGGCCGCTAATCAATACCATCGTCGAATGATTCCAAAATCGCCGAAGCATGGGTCTACATTTTTGACTTATTCGTCGTTTCACCAAGTTGCTAAGTATGCCAACAGAGTAAGTTTTGAGGTGCTGCGTCAAAACTCGCCTCGTCTAAGTCGTGGTCTTCCTGAACGAGAAGACTCCCTTGAAGAAGCATACTGGGCACGCTAAGCTAATTTTATTCACGATAGTTGATAGAAATATTTTTATACACCACAAGGAGTTTTATGAAGGCTTTATTTTTGATGATTACGCTTTTAGCTTCAAGTTTCGCTTTCTCTGCAGATCGCGTTATTGAGCTAGGATCTAAGAAAGTTATCGTTGGTCAACTTGCACAAGACCGCGGCGCAGCTGCTCAAGCAACTCTTGAAGTTGTTCGTACAACAGCTACACCTGATCTAGTTGAACTTGTTTTTAATTTCAAACAAGGTGACTACGTTTGTACTGAATATAGAACTCGTACAATTTTTGAGCCAGGTTATTACCGTGTTGTTTGCAGCACTGATCGCCAAGGTCGTCAGTACTGTCGTCGTATCTACACTGGTGGATACTACCGTACATATCAAGAATGTGTTCGTAACGAATACCGTCTATTTGATGATGCACGCGTTCTTAAACTTAACTTCAAAAAAGCTGCTGAGTTAAATGCAGGAGAGCGTGAAAC
>CAYGRY010000080.1:0-11707 GCA_964352405.1 uncultured Halobacteriovorax sp. | reverse complement strand
GTACGACGAAAATGAAAGCGATATTTTAGGTGGGCAAAAACATTTTCCTTCACCAATGCATGATGAGCCACTAAAACTTATTCCTCTTGAAGTTAGAAATCAGTTTCTTGATGAACTAAATAAATCTAGAAAAGATGGTTATAAAGTTAAAATTCGCGGCGAGGTTTGTCCTGCCGATCGCTTTATCTTTAACGAGTACATGAAAAAATATGAAGGTGATTGGACGAAAGTCATGAGCCACGTCAAAGTGAAACGTCTAATTCTCTCTGAAAAAGATAGAATTGGGATTGGCACATTCCAACCAAAAGATGAAAAAAACCAAGACTCGACTGAGTTAACTGGCGACATCAACTACAGAAAAATTGCACAATACGGAAGTGATTCTGATCCACGTGCCTTTAATTTTGATGGTGAATTCAATATCGCTAACCGCGGTATTGTAGAATTTATCGAAATGCTAAAACTAGATGTTGCGTTTTTGTATGACCTACTTGGTGCTTCTCAAGAACAATCAATTAAGCCAAAAAAGTTTGCTCAAACAGATATCGATGAAGTGATTCTTGGCCACACCAACGAGCCAGAATTTAGAAAACTTCAAAGTAACGAATTTATGGAAGCACTTCGTGACCGTACGGTTAAGATTGATGTTCCTTATATTACTCGCTTGGATCAAGAAGTCAGAATCTATCAACGTGACTTTAACGCTGAAAGAATACCTCACGTTCATATTGCCCCTCATACAATTGAGATGGCAGCGACTTGGTCAGTTCTTACTCGTGTTGAAGAGCCAAAGAAAAGTGATCTAACCAAACTTCAAAAGCTTAAGCTTTATAACGGAAAAACTCTTCCTGGTTATAATGAAGACAACGTTAAAGAGCTTAGAAAAGAAGCTGTAAGAGAAGGACTTGAAGGTATTTCTCCACGTTATATCCAAGACAAGCTATCAAATGCTCTTGTTAAGAATGGTCACACTGGCTGTTTAAATCCATTCATGGTTTTCAATGAACTTGAAAGTGGATTAAAGCACCATGGTCTTGTGAACAATAGCGAACAGCTCGATCATTATAAAGAAATGTTGGCGGTAGCTCGTCAAGAGTATGAAGACACAGTCAAAAATGATGTTCAAAAAGCTATCAGTGTTGATGAGTCTGCCATTCAAACTCTATGTGCCAACTATATCGACAACGTTAAAGCGCATACGCAAAAAGAGAAAATTAGAAATAAATATTCTAATCGTCTTGAAGATGCTGATGAAAGATTCATGCGCTCAATTGAAGAGAAAATTGATATTGCAGAATCTCGTAAAGATGATTTTCGTCGTGAAATTATGAATTATATTGGTGCCCTTGCTATTGAAGGGAAACAATTTGATTACAAAATGAATGAACGTCTTCACCGTGCTCTTGAATTGAAACTTTTTGAAGATCAAAAAGATTCAATTAAGTTAACAACTATTATTTCAAAAGTTGTTGATAAAGAAACACAAGAGAAGATTGATGTTGTGAAATCACGTCTAATCAAAAATTTTGGATATTGTGAAATCTGTGCCACAGATGCACTTAACTTCGTTGCCAGTATTTTTGCAAAGGGCGATAGCGCGAAGGGGTAAGCTTGGATCATCCAATAAAAAGAGATCACGCTCGCTTTAGAAAGATTGTTAAGGGAAGAATCCGTGACGGTCTGAGAAAGTATGTGAGTAAAGGTGAGATGCCATCTCCAAAGGGAGACGGCACCTTTAAAATTCCTATGCCTTCCATTGAAACACCAAGATTTAAATTTGGTGAAAAACAACAAGGTGGTATGGGGCAAGGTGACGGCGGACAAGGTGATCCCGTTGATGGACAAGAAGGTGAAGACGGACAACCAGGTGAAGGTGAAGCTGGGGATAAAGAAGGTAACAAAGAATTAGAAGTTGATTTAACTCTTGAAGAGCTCGCTTCTATTCTTGGTGAGGAATTAAGCCTTCCTAATATTGAACCTAAAGGGAAAAAATCCCTTGAAAGTACGACCAATAAATATACCAGTATCGGTATGAATGGACCGGACTCACTAAAACATTTTAAACGCAGTTACCGTGAGGCCCTAAAGCGTCAAATGGCGACGGGCACTTATGATGCTAAAAATCCGATTATCATTCCTATTAAAAGTGATATGCGCTTTAGAAGTTCTCAACAAAAAGTAGAAAATGAAAATAGTGCTGTTGTTATTTATATGATGGATGTTTCTGGTTCTATGGGTGATGAACAAAAAGAAATTGTTCGAACTGAAAGTTTCTGGATTAATTTATGGCTTAAAAGCCAATATAAAGATATTGAGATTCGCTATATTATTCACGATGCTACTGCAAAAGAAGTTGATGAAGAGACCTTCTTTAGAACTCGTGAAAGTGGTGGAACGCTGATTTCTTCAGCTCTAAAACTATGTAAAGAAATCATTGATGCTGATTATAATCCAAGTGATTGGAATATATATCCATTCCATTTTTCAGATGGAGACAATTGGAGTACTGATGATACCAAGCTTTGCTTAGAACTTTTAGATGACCATATTATTCCTGCCAGTAATCTCTTTTGTTATGGCCAGGTAGAAAGCCGCTATGGTTCAGGTCAATTTTATAAAGATCTGCACGGAAAATACGGCGATGATAATGAGCGCGTTACTTTGTCTAAAATAAAAAACAAAGATGCGATTTTAGATTCGATTAAAGAGTTTTTAGGGAAGGGGAAATAATCATGGAACGAACTCGTCCCATTGATGGAGAGCTTGCTCGTCTTCGAGAAGAAATTGAAGGATATGCAAAAGAGTTTGGTCTCGATTATCACCCTGTAGTCTTTGAGGTCTGTGATTACGATACAATTAATATTTTAGCCGCCCAAGGTGGATTTCCAACCAGATATCCTCACTGGCGTTTTGGCATGGATTACGACCAACTCTCAAAAGGTTATGCTTATGGCCTTCAAAAAATTTATGAGATGGTGGTTAATACCAATCCTTGTTACGCCTATCTTTTAAATGCCAACCACCTCGTCGATCAAAAAATTGTGATGGCCCACGTGTTTGGACATGCTGATTTTTTCAAAAATAATGCATGGTTTGCTGGTTCTGACAGAAATATGATGGGAGTCATGGCAAACCATGGAACGAAGATTCGTCGTTATATGGAAAAGTATGGCCAAGATAAAGTGGAAGACTTTATCGATAAAGTTTTATCTCTCGAAAACCTAATTGACCCAGCTGCACTTTTTGAAACACCAGATGTACAACGTAATCGCGCTAAGCTTTTGAGTGAGTCTAAAACTCAAGGAAGTGAAGGCGAAGACATGAACGATGGTCGCTCAAACGCACTTCGCTCGTTCATGCGCTCTAAAGCTCGCGACGAACAAGAACATGGTCCAGTAAAGTCAAAACAAGATGACGAACCAGTTCAACAAGACAAATTGGATGTTTCGATTTCAAGACGCGATATCATGCGCTACCTTTTAGAATATGCCCCCGTCAAAGAGTGGGAAGCCGATATCATCGGTATTCTTAGAGAAGAAGCCTATTATTTCTTACCTCAAAGAATGACTAAAATTATGAACGAAGGTTGGGCCAGTTATTGGCACTCAACGATCATGACAACTCGTGCGCTACGTCCATCTGAGATCATTGACTTTGCTGATCACCACGCTGGCGTAATGGCCATGAGTCGCCAACGCTTAAATCCATATAAAATTGGAATCGAACTCTATAGAGATATCGAGTATAGATGGAACACTGGTCGCTTTGGTAAAGAGTGGCAAGAGTGTGACAATCTTTATGAAAAAGAGAACTGGCATATTGAAACAAATTTAGGTCGTCAAAAAATCTTTGACGTTAGAAAGAGCCATAATGATGTGACTTTCATTGATGAGTTTTTAACGCCAGACTTTTGCGAACGCCAAGGAATTTTCACATATAAATACAATCCACGCACTGGTCGAAATGAAATTGACTCAAGAGAGTTTAGTGAAATTAAATCTAAACTTTTAAGCAGTCTTACAAACTTTGGCCAACCTGTGATTGAAGTGGAAAGTGGCAACTACAAAAACCGTGGAGAACTACTTCTAAGACATATTCATATGGGAGTTGATCTCGATATGAATTTTGCCAAGGAAACGCTTAAAAATATCCATGCGATTTGGAAGCGTCCTGTAAATATTCTTACGACTCAAGAGGATCAAAGCGTTAATCTTGTCTTTGATGGTCGGGAATATAAATCCACGACTCTTTAATTGTCATAAGGCGATATCCTTAGCAAAATAAGACTACAATTTTCATTTAATTATTTTGACTAAGGATCGGCCATGAAAGCCAATTTCTTCATCGTATTAGCTCTATTATTTAGCTCTAATCATTTATTAGCTGCAGAGTTTGGTAAAGTGATTCGTCTGCGTGGTTATGCGACGATGCTTTCTCCTGGAGCTAAAAATGCTCGCGTGGTTGAACTTGGTCAAAAGATTTTTGAAGATACCTCTATCCTAACCAAAGAAAAAAGTTTTGCAGTCATTGAGTTTCGTGATGGCTCGCGCATGAGTATTGGTCCAAGTTCTAAAGTTGTTGTGATGAAAGCTAGATCAAATGATCCAGGCTTGATTTCATTACTCAAGGGTAAGATAAGATCAAATATTAATTCTGAAAGTGATAAAGACGTTAAATATATTATTAGAACACGAACGGCTGCCATGGGAGTTCGTGGAACTGATTTTCAAACTAGTTTTAATGCAGAAAATAAAGCGACTTCACTAGTTACTTTTAAAGGCGAAGTTGCGATGGCTAGACTTAATACAAGTCACGCTGAACTCGAATCTAGTTCCGTCATTATAGAAAGAGGAACTGATGGTGAGCCAATCGTTCAAACAAGTAATGCTGTAAAGACGACAAAGATGGAAGAGCTAAAGTCTATTATTGATAAACAAAGTGTAGCCGTTTCTAATGGTCAATTCTCAGGCACTGTCGCAGGACTCAAAGTTCCTACAAAACCAGTTACGGTTAACCCTGTGCAAATGAAGATTCTCTATAACAATCAAGAATTAGCACCAAAAAAAACGAGCGAGAAATTAGAGCAGATCGATTTTAGTAAGACTAAACATATTGGTAGTGCAGACTCATCTTACGATGCTAAGTCTGGTCAATATACTCCAAGAGCTGGAGGCTTTGTTGATCCTGATACAGCATTATATATTCCGCCAAAAGAAGATAGTGTTTTCGATGAGAAACGAAATATCTATATACCTAAAGATGTAGGCTTTGTAGATAAAGATTCAGGTGACTACATTCCACCTAAAGGACTTATCCTTGATCCAAGACTAGGTTTTGTTTCAAAATCTAATGACAGTGTTCTTGTGGCCAGTGCAGGGGAGTTAAATATCACTATGGCTAAAGATGTTGTCTTAAAAGATATTGATGACGTTGCCCCAATTATAAGACCTAATAAGCGTGAACGAACCGCGCTTGGTATGATCGGTTTCGAGTTAGGACCTTTAAATGAATCTCATACAGTTAGTCGTGACTCATTAGGGTCACCATTTGATAATAATGATCAGGAAGGATTCTCTATTTTAATCAGTCATGACCATCAAGGTGAAAAAGATTGGCAAGCTGTCACAAGCCTTGGAATACGTACTATTGATTTAAGCAGTGGAACTCCTGGTATCAATTCAAACAGTGATAACCTTTTTTCAATTGCAGCGGGTGTTCGACATGCTTTTTCTCCAAGGCTAGCAGCAAGAGGAATGATTCATTTAAAGCAAATATTTATCTATAGCCATCCTACGAATGGGACAACAACAACTAACGAATGGACTCGGTTCACAATTCCAACCATTGATCTGGCGCTAGAGTCGGAATTCTTTAGAACCAATCGCTTTGCCATGACAGCAGAAGCTGGAGTCTTGTTTACTCTTCCAAAGTCTAAATCAGATGTCGACGCCAAATCGAGTTTAGGATTTCAAGCGAAGTTAGGTGCTGAGTACTGGGTCGGTCGTAAATCGACCTTAGGTCTTAACTATTTTCTTGAAAAACAAAGCTTTGATTTAGAGAGTACGAGATTTACATCAAGCGATGAGTTATCACGAAATGGTCTTCAACTTGGTTATAAGTTTTTCTATTGAACCTGTAGTTTAACATTTCTAGAATCAAGCTCTTCTATGTCACGCTGATCGATAAGGATTTTTTCTTTGAGTTCATTAATGTCATTGCTCGATGTTGCCAAAATCTCATCGACCGATTGTGCTGCGATATTAACTTTATCTGTTCTTTTGACTGTTTTGCTTAAGTCATCCCATACGAGTAATTGATCAGCTATCCAACAATTGAGCCCATCAAAACTACGACAAGCTTTGGCTGAGCTTTCCTTAAGCTTTTTTAAATCACCTTTCATTAAGCTCACAAAACTAATCATTAATTGAATATCGAGAGGAGCTGAACCAAGCAGCTTTTCTTCGAGATAACGAAGATTCGCTTGAGATTTATCGTATTGTCCCTTTCTGATTCTAAGCGCCGTTTCTAAGGCAAGTAATTTAACAGGATCATAGTCTCTGCCAACGTATTTCGCTAGGAGTTCAATGCCGTCGCTCCATTGATCAAGTAGCCAAGCCAGAGGAATGGCTCGCTCTAGAGCGTTAAGTGAGTCATCTTTTCTTTTAAGAGCCAATCGAAAGTGACCATAGGCCAACTCAAGTTCATTTTTTGTTAATGCAATGTCGCCTCTAATATTGTCGGCATTAGGTGTCGCTAGATCTTCTATGAAGTCTACAGCTCTTTTTTCATCTCCGCTTCTGTAATATGCCATTCCAAGTAATTCGCGAATGCCGATATTGAGATAAGACTCTTGAGGAAGAAGTTCAATGTTTTTGATAATTTGTTTTTCACGATTAGTATATAAAGCTAATTTCATCCATAACTTCGTTGTATCATCACTAACGAGAAGCTTTGTAAAATCATTGATATTCTTACCAGGCAACTCATCTATCTTGCCTTGAACAATCGTTTTCATACTGGTTAACCAAAAATGATCATTATCGGTATACTTATAAGTAATGGCCCTACAGCTATCAAACTCAGGGGAAATTTTATAAAAATCAGGATTATTTTTTCCAAGAGCGAAAAGACTCATTAACCGAAGTAAGCAAATTTCTTCATAAGCGTTAACAATATTTAATCTCTCACTTTTAACTAAGTTATAAGACTTAGAAAAATTTCCTTGCATGAAAGCTGATAGAGCAGTGTAGCGAGCAACGATTTGATTGAGTCTAGGATGATCAGTTCCAAGACGATCGAGATAACGTTCGGCCAGACTGGTATTACCTGCAAGTAATGCATATTTTGCTAAACGCAGATCTCTTAGATCATCTTCTCGATCAATAGAGTCACTCATGAGCTGACGCTCTCTTAATAGACTATCATCCGCCTGCAAAGATCGACTTGCATCACCTCTGTCACTGGTGTCTAGCTGTGCGTTTGAGCTTAAACTCAAAGCGGACAGGCAAAATATAACCATTAAGTATCTCATATTACATCTTTTCGGGTTTCATTCCGATAACTTAAAAAAGATAAAGGATAGTGATTGATGAAATTGGTCGGGAAAATATTGACCATACTACTTTTTGCTCAGGGATTCGCTTTTCAAGCGAAAGCCTTAGTGTCGCTTGAAAGTCTTATTCTTGGAGACTTATCTGCGACCAATGCGAGTAAAGAAACAGATCCGCTGTTTAATGTTTTTCAAACTTCTAGATCGAAATCCGGTAAAGAAGGAGATTTAGAGAGGATTGCTCTTTATCGTGGCTTTATTGATGAAGGCGAGAACCTTCAACAATTTTGTAAAAATGATCGAAATGAAAAACTCCGTTATCCATCAACGGAACAATACGAGCAAGCCACAAGAACAGTAGTGGCGACACTTCAGTATATCGGCCTCGATATCTTAGTTCGTGCTATTCCTGAATATGCCAAACAGTTAGAAATGAGTGATACTGATTTTGAAAATTATGCCAATAGTCTGGTTGGTAATTGGTGCTCTCAAAACCTCACCATTGTTTCGAAGAAAACGCTTAAAAGTAACTTAATGGAAAAATGGAAATCGAGTGAACGTTTTATTCTGCCAGATGTAACAGGCAATGAATTTTTTCCTCAAAAACTTTTAAATGTTTCAACTAAAGAACAAAAACTTTCCCGCGAGTTTTATTGGTCAAATGAGTTGTTTAAGTCTTTTTGTTCTTGGTCAAACACGACAGAAAACTTCAGGATGCTTGTTCCTTTACTACGCGATCCCATCATTATGTCTTTTGTGACAAGGCAGATGGATAATAAGAAATTAGCGTTTAATCCAAGAAGTCAGAGCCTAACTCTAGAAAATGAGCCAAATACAAATAGAGTGGCTTGTCGTGGTTTAGTTTGTCGAAAATCTAATGAAGCTGAGTTTCGCCGTCTCGTACCAAGGGCAATTGGCTCGCCTACTATCACCTCGGATATCAAGCGACTTTATTGTGACCGTTTAACAGAATTAACCGTTAATTATAATGATCCTGACCCACGTGTGAGAAATATTCTAGAGACACGAACACTTGAAGAAAACCTGTTGTTATCTGGCCAATTTAAAGCTCTGTTAACAGGCATTCCAAATCTCTTTATTTGGAGTGATAGCTATGATCAAGGTCAAGGGATGCTTCGAACCAGCTTCGATCGTTCTTGGACTGAGTGGGCGACTGGCTCACTTGATAAAGTAAAGGGACGTCTGACTTATGAAGAACCACTTACAGTTGAACTTGTTGATAGAGATTACTTCTTTAATAAGTACCTAAAAAGATTTGAAGTTCACTTTGATGTCAATCAAGGTGAATTTGATCGTGTTAATAAACTCGCTGGTAAACTAGCCGTAAAATTTGACTTAAAAATTTCCCATAAGATGATTAAGTGGATTAGAAGAAATTGGATTAGTTATGATCCAACCATGAAATTAGAACGAAGGGACCTCATTGATAAGTTTAAAGCTTATATTAAAAATGATGTTGAAAAGGCTAGGGCCAAATTTATTATTCCTCCTTGGCGTGGAGATATTGAAGAGATCGTCGCGGTCGAAATATTAGAACAGTTTTCAAAGTTTATAGGTGATTGGAAATATCCCGATGAAGGTTTTACCTCTATTCCGGTTTATTTTCATTATGGCTCCTTTGCTCTGCGTTTGATGCGCTATCGCTATGAAGTTAATGAAAAAGCAAAATCTTTATCAAAACATGACGATAAACAAGCCGACTAGGCTTGCTTTTGTGTCAAAAACTCTTATCTTGTGCACATGGTGAAGAAACTCGACGACAAAAACAAAAAAGATAGACCTGATGTTGTAGAAATTCAGGGTGAAAGTTTTGTTTTAAAACGAGACACTCAAGACAGAAATGATGAACAAAATCATGACGATTCAGAGCTAGACGATTGGGAGGGAGAAACCCTACCTGAGCCAGTGCTACCTGACTCTAAAGAACTCGCTCTTTATTCTGATAAATTATCAACAACAGATCCTCTAACGTCTTATATTCGCCAAATTTCTCGCTATGAGCTTTTATCTTTAGAGCAAGAACAAGAGCTTTTAAAAGCACTTGAGGAAACCGGCGATATTGATGTGGCCAAAAAGTTAGTTGTCTCCAATCTTCGCTTGGTCGTAAAGATTGCCATGGAGTACCGCTCGGCTTGGCAAAATATGATGGATCTTATTCAAGAAGGAAATATTGGTCTGATGAAGGCCGTTTCAAAATATGATGCTAGCAAAGGGGCTAAGCTTTCTTATTATGCTTCATGGTGGATTCGCTCTTATATTTTGAAATATATTTTGGATAATTTTCGCTTGGTTAAAATTGGTTCTGGTAATGAGCAGAAAAAACTCTTCTTTAATCTGATGAAAGAAAAGCAACGTTTGCTTGGAATGGGAATTAACCCAGACGTTAAAACGATTTCAGAAAACCTTGGTGTTTCAGAAAAAGCCGTACTTACGATGGGCCAAAGGCTAGAGCAGGGCGGAGAAATCAGTCTTGATAAGCCAGCATCTCCAAATAGTGATGCACCGCTGAGTAGTATCCTACCAGGTCTGGCCCAACCCTCTTTCGAAGATGACGTTGCTGATGCGCAGGGCGTCGAGCTCTTGAAGCAGCACCTTCAAGACTTCCTTAAGGACCTAAAGCCACGTGATCAGGACATTTTTAAACGCAGACTGCTTGAAGAGGTCCCTCCGTCACTTCAAGACATAGCAGATGAATACGGAGTATCTCGAGAGAGAATTCGCCAAATCGAAGAGCGGCTTCTAAAGAATCTAAAAGTTTACATGTCTGAGTTTATCCGTTAGATTGCCGTCATTATTAATATCGCCTTTGACTTGGTTTGAGTTGGACTTGATGCGTTAACTTGAGCTCGGTTATAGGTTTGTAGGAGGCATCCATGCGTTTAACAACAGAACAAAGAGCAGACATCGTAAAAACTTACGGTGCAAAATTCGGTAAGGGCCCAACTGATGCAGGTTCAGCACCAGTACAAGTTGCACTTCTTACTCATAGAATTAACGGTCTTGCGACTCACTTTGCAGCTAACAAGCACGACTATCATTCAAATCGTGGTCTTTTGAAGATGATTGGTCAGCGTAAATCGCTACTAAAGTATGTTCAAAATAAAGATGAAACAAAGTATCAATCTTTGATTCAAGATTTAGGACTACGTAAATAATTTAAAAATGAGAGAGGGAGACGAAAGTCTCCCTTTTCTTTTTTAAGCGGTCTTTTTATAGTATTAGGGTGTCGAGATTTTGATTTTAAGGGAAGCGGCTTCCAGGGATAATTAAGTAGATTTTAACAAGTTTATTTAATTATCTCGTGAATCCCACCTCATCATCATCATCAAAACATATTTAAAAATTTATCCTTACCCAGGCGGGTGAGGACTACGTGTTAATGGAGTAATCTAGTTATGAACGAAAACAAAAAAGTCTATTCATTTAATTACGGCGGAAAAGAGGTCACTCTTGAAACTGGTCGCTTGGCTAAGCAAACTGATGCTTCAGTTTTAGTCTCTTGCGGTGGAACACAAGTTCTTGTGACTGTGGTTTCTGCTCATGAAATGAAAGACGGCCAAGATTTCTTCCCACTTTTGGTTGAGTATACAGAAAAATTCTATGCTGCCGGTAAATTCCTTGGTGGCTTTATGAAGCGTGAAGGTCGCCCAACTACTGGTGAGACTTTGAATGCTCGATTGATCGACCGTCCACTTCGTCCATTATTCCCAGAAGGGTATATGTTCGAAACAGTAGTTTCTTGTACAGTTATGTCATACTCACCAGATGGGGATCCTGAAATCTTAGCTGGTATCGGCGCTTCTGCAGCTCTTTCAATTTCAGACATTCCATTTGCTGGCCCAATCGCCACTTGTAAAGTTGGTCGTATCGACGGCAAGTTCGTCTTAAACCCAAGCCACGCTGAATGGGAAAAGTCTGACCTTGAAATCGCTGTTGCCGGTAGTGCAGACGCGATCTTGATGGTTGAAGGTGAAGCGAAAATTGTTCCTGAAAAAGACGTACTAGAAGCTATCTTCTGGGGACACGATCAAATCAAGGGCTTTGTTGAAGTTATCGCTAAAATGCAAAAAGAAGTTGGTAAGAAGAAACGTGAATTCGTTTCAGCTGCCGGTAATGCAACATTGATGGAAAAAGTTA
>CAYGRY010000079.1:0-11733 GCA_964352405.1 uncultured Halobacteriovorax sp. | reverse complement strand
ATCATGAAAAAGAATCAAACTTTTTTTATGGATAAAAGTCGATCGACCAAGAATCAATGCTGCAATATACACGGCCAAGAAACCATTACCGCCAAGGCGTTGAGTAATGGCATAAGTTAAAAGAGCAAAAGAGATAGTTAAGACTGGATATAATCCTTCAAACTCTAGCCTGACTTTATTCAGCAGTACTCGAAGCCAGCGCCCGACTCCGGCACCAACAATGAATCCTATTCCCATCTGTAAAAAGAATGAGGCGAATAAAGCTGGGTACGACAGGTCTTTAACCCCAAGAAGTTGAATAAAAAGTAGCGTTAAAAAGACGGCCATCGGGTCATTGCTACCTGATTCGAGCTCCAACACTTCTCGAAGTCCCGTGGTGAAAGATAATCCTCTTGCTCTAAGTACTGTAAAGACGGCAGCAGCATCGGTTGAAGAAACAATCGCGCCTAGCAAAAGTGCTTCAAGCCAAGAAAAGTTTAAAGCATACTTTCCAAAGACTCCGACAAGACCACAGGTGATGAGAACGCCGAAAGTCGCGAGTGAAAGTCCATGTGGAATATAAGGCTTGATTCGCTTCCATTCAGTATCAAGACCACCTGAAAACAAAATAAGCACGAGTGAAATAATACCGATAGTTTGAGCAAGTGAGTGATCATCAAAAAGAATACCGCCGATTCCTTCAGAACCAGCAAGCATACCAACACCTATAAAAACCAATAGAGTTGGAATGCCAACTCGACCAGTTAGTTTACTCATCAGAACACAAGCAATGAGTAAAAAGGAGCCAGAAATTAAAAGGATCTCAACATCAAGCATTATTAAAACCTAGATTAATAAAGCGAGATAGTAACATCTGGAAGGTCGATTCTCTAGAAAAAGCGAAGCGTTATTAGCTTATAGATTCAACTTTATAAAGTCTTAATTCTTGAGGAGTTTCTAGTTCAAACTCCTCGCCTAAAGTTGTTCCAAATACAGCGTCACCTATTGGTGAAAATGTTGAGATAACCAGAATTGGAGTTTCATCAATATTAAGCATTGTTCCACCAGCTGTTGGTGCAATAAAATATCGTCTGGTTTGCCCCTTAAAAGTTAAATCTACTAAGCTTCCTATTCCAACTTCTTCACCTTTTGAAAAATCTCTAATTGGGATTTCTTCGAGCATTTGAAGTTCTAATTTGAGCTCTTCAACTCTTTTTTCTTGAGCCCCTGCCAGATAACCTGCTTCAATACCTCTAGTGTCATACTTACCATCAGATTTGATATCTCCGTCAGTAACATAAGCTTTCGCTGACTTACTAGCAGACTCTAGCGCTGAAAGCTCAGCGCGAACTTTTGACAGAAGTTCTTCTATAATTTTCTTTTTCATTTCAATCTCAATTAAAGGTCGATCAGTTGTTTTACGCGAATAGGACTTAGAGGCTTTGCTTCGTAAAAAGCTCCGATTTGATCAAGCTTGCGTTTAATTGTTTCATCAGGCTTAGTGGCTGACATTAAATAAAGACTCGCATTGGGATTTTGATTTCGAAGTTTAGCTAAAAAATCAACGCCATTACCATCTTCTAAGTTCCAATCGACTAGGGCTAAATCAAAGTCTGTCACAGAACTTGCTTGAGCGATTCCGCTACAGCAATGAGGATTACAACCTAATTTTTTAAGGACAGCGTTTAGTAGCATGAGAAGCTCTTCACTATCGTCAACAATCAAGACATTCATGCTTTCAACTTCTTAATCGCTTCTTCATCAAAGCCTGCAATCTTTGGTTTACCATTTTTTTCAATCAGAGGTCTTTTGATCGCTGACGATGCTTCAATGAGAAGTGCTATTTTTTTTGTATCAGTTGCTTTTTCAAAGTCTTCTTTTATTTTTCTATAAGTTGGACCTCTAGTATTCACAGGCCAATCTTTCATAAAGTCTTTCCACTTTAAAATTAACTCTTTGGTTGGTTTGTCTTTTTTAAAATCAATAAACTCATAATCGAGTTTATTTTTATCTAAAGCGACAAGAGCTTTTTTAACTGTATCGCAGTTTTTAATTCCATAAACTTTAAGCATCTTCTATTCCTTAAGAAAAATTCTTCTTTAGCTTAAATGTTTAATTGAACTATTTCTAGTTAAGGATTGTTTTCGTTTGACCTAGATTTTTTGTCAAATTTCGAAGTGATCTTTTTCCATAATAAATGAGGCAACGCGCCTCCGCCTTTAGCTGCATAGTATCCAGCAGTTAAAACCATATTGGACTGGTGAGTATTGAGAAGTCGGTGTGGTTTTTCGACACCATCTTCAGTTGAGCAAAAAGACGCATCACTTATAGAGTAATTCGATCGACAAACACTTGGTCTATCAGCATAAACAGAACAACTGCCTTCACTATCTAGGAAGACGCACTGCCGAGATTGATAATCAAGCTTGTACCACTTTGTTGAGTCATCCCCAGTTTGAGCCTGATTAGCGAGTCTATCAATATCAATTAAAATTGATCCACTTAGAATCTTATTTGATAAAAGCTCGGCTTCATCATGACTAACCGATACTTGGGTATGGCAGCAAGCCGTACAGCCTTTTTTACAGCTAATATGTTTAGCAACAATAGGATCACTAAGATTTTTATTTAAATGCTCTTCTATTTTTGCATGTACTAATTTTGCTCGTGCAATCGGCGAAAAAATCTGGCGAAGTTGATTAAGTGTTTGTTGAAAGATAGAGCGATAAACCGGATGGTTTTGGTATTGATTGAAAGATTTGGCTGCAATAGCTGGTAATTTCAAAAAATAGTCCTAAACATAGTTTGCGACTAATTTGCATCGCACTATTTAATGATAACATTTCAGTACTTTAGAAATATCAATGGGATTTATTTGCCTAATCAATATTTAGATATATGTAATTTCAGTATCTTATATTTAAAAAAAGTATTGCTTCTATAAAGAATTTCTATACAATTCAAACATACGTATGAATTAAAACGAACGTTTGAATAATCAAAGGAAATACTTATGCGCTGGCTTTTGCTCATCCTCATTCCAACGACGCTTTTGTGTCAAACTAAGCCCAAGGCCCAAGAACAAGAAGTCATCAAGCTTGATGAATCGATGCTCACGAAGATTGCCATTGAAAGTTCTCCAGGCATCAGACAGATTGAAGCAACAATGCAAAACACGAAACTTGTTCGTGACTCAATTGAAGATCAATATCATTGGCGTCTTCAAACTGATGCAACCTACTTAAATGCTAGAGAAAAAGCTCTTGCTCAATTTGCACCAGTAACAACAGATGTAACACAGTTGCAAGCGGCCGTGATTAAGCCATTTAGTACAGGTTTATCTGTTGGATTTTCAGCTTTTACTAATCAAACGACTAATACTTTTATTCAAGACGCTACTGATACTGGATTTGGATTAAACCTATCTGTTGATCTGATGAAAAACTTATTTGGAAAGTTATCTAGGTCACAGCTTAGAAATGCAGAAGCATTAAGTAAAAAAGCTGATCTAGAAAATGAAATTCAGCAAAAGGCATTTCTTCAAAGTTTAAGAAAAATATTTTGGTCAATAGTCGCAACAGAAGAACAGATTAAAATTTCACAAGGCCTATTAAATACTTCTTTAAGTCAGTTAAAAGACACTGAAAAAAGACGTAAGAGTAACGTGGCAGATGAAGGAGATGTCGCTAGAAGTCGCTCTCAAGTTGCTTCAAGAAAAGCCACCATTCTTCTTTTAGAGTATCAACGTGAATCGCAGCTTCAACTTCTAAAAGAGCAACTGCCAACGATCGCTGACAAAAAAGTCGTTTTATCAAAAGTTGATTTAACTCAAGCAGTAGTAGCTGTACTAGGCTGTACAGCTGTTATTGAAAACCATCGTCAAACACCAATGGAATATACTCAATACGATGAAGTTTTAGAACTCGTTAATCAAGCTTATCAAGAAAAGAAAGCCATGACTGACTCAACTGACGGCTGGGATCTTAAATTAAACGGCGAAGCTCAATATTTTGGTAAAGAGCGCGGTTTTTCTGAATCAGTCGACGGCTTTAATGATGATCGCCAACGTCGCTATAGTGTTGGACTACAACTTAATATCCCACTTGATAGCAAAAAATCAGCAACAGAAGAAACTATGAAAATTGTTGATGAAAAAAGATTTTTAGCAGAAAAAGAAATGATCGTGGCTAAGATGAATGCTTATCATTCTCAAACTCTTACTAATATTGAACTTCTCCAGCGTGCTGTTAGAACACAAGGTCAAAACACTAAAGATCTTGAAACAAGTTTAAAGTCTGCGCAAAAGAAATTTAATCAAGCTAGACTAAGTTTTAGAGAGTTGATTGCTGATCAAGATTTATTACTTAGAAGTAATCTAGATGAAGTGACTACAAAATTAACTGTTGTTACTACCCTACTTGATTATTTTTCAGTCTTTAACAAAACTCCATGTAGCCTAAACCAATAAGAGAACATTATGGAAAATATAGCTAACTTTTTTATTCGAAATTATAAACTCACCATCGTTCTATCTTTTGGAATGCTGATCATGGGTATTCAGGGCCTAAAAGGCATGAACGCTGAAAGTTACCCTACCGTTGATTTTGCTCAAGCGATTGTGACGACGGTCTATAGAGGTGCTTCCGCTGAAGATATTGAAGCAAAGATTACTAAACCAATTGAAGATGAAATTCGTGGAGTGATCGGCCTAAAAGACGTTAAGTCGGTATCACAGCCAGGTATTTCTACAATCTATATCCGTGTCGATATTGATAATGCTGATGTCCCTAAGGCCATGAATGATCTACAAAAGGCCGTCGATCGTGCTCAAGGTTTGCCAACTGATCTCGAAGAAAAGCCTAATTTCACTGAAGTTAAAAGTGAAGAGTTTCCTGTCTATGAAGTGGCAGTGACTGGGCCAAACGATAAGCGCCAAAGAGACTTGATTGCTGATCTTTTAAAAGAAGAAATGGAAGATAATACTGCTGTAAAAGAAGCACGCTTAACAGGTTATACCAATCGTCGCTTTATTGTTCACCTAGATCAAAAGAAATTAGATTATTACCATATTGGTACAAACGAAGTTCTAGGAAAAATTCAAGCTAGAAACTTAAATATTCCTGGCGGCGAGCTTCAAAAAGAAGACTCTCAGACTCTAATTAGACTAGAGGGTAAGGTTCAAAACACTTCTGATATCGAAGACATTATTATTCGTACCAACTTTAATGGTAAAAAAATACAAGTCAAAGATGTGGCAGACGTTGAAGATGGTGCTGAGGAGATTAACACTCTCGCTCAATATGCAGGACAGCCTGCCACGCTAGTTATCGCTAATAAAAAAGGTGGCACCGATACACTTAAAATGGTGCGAGATCTAAAAGCTAAGGTTGAAGGTTTTAAAACGCGTTACGGAGATACACATCAGTTTTACATTTACAATGATGAAGCCGAAAAAGTTCAAGACAAACTAGATGTATTAGAAAGCAATGCTGTTCAAGGTCTCTTGCTTGTTGTTGTATTTCTCTTTATCTTTCTTCCGGGAAAGATTGGTTTAATGGCATCATTATCACTTCCATTAGCAGTTCTTGGAACTTTAGCTGTGATGAGTGCACTCGGTTACACTTTAAACTCAATTACGATTCTGGCACTCATTATTGCGCTAGGTATGCTAGTCGATAACGCCGTTGTAATTGCTGAGAACTTCACGCGTCTTAGAAAAGATGGCATGAATGCTCAAGATGCGGCAACTGAATCAATTAAGTCACTATGGCTTCCAATTACCGCCACTGCCTTCACGACAATTGCGGCTTTCCTACCGATGCTTGTAACCACTGGTGTGATGGGACAATTTATCAAATATATCCCAGTGATTGTTACTGCTTCTCTTATTTTGTCTTTATTTGAATCATTTTTATTCCTTCCGATGAGACTCGTTTTAGTAAACGCTAAAATTGGTAACGAAGATGGAGGTGAAGCTAAACAAGACTGGTTCAACAAGCTTGAAGAAAAATTTGAAAACTTCATGAATGTTGTTGTTAAAAGAAGATACTTTGTTTTAATTGGATTTTTTGCAATCCTATTTACTTCAATTTTCTTAATTGGTGTAGCGAACAAATTCATTCTCTTTCCAGCCGAACAAACTGAGCTTTATATCGCCAGACTTCAAGCACCTATTGGCAATAAACTTGAGACGACTCAAGATGAAATGGATGCCGTAGCTAAACAAGTTAAAGAAGTTCTTGGAAAAGATGTTGATCATATTATTGGTCGTGCAGGGACCTCTAAAGTTCGACCGGACGACCCTAAAGCTCAAGACTCTGATAACGTCGGTATGTTAATGATTTATGTTTCAGATTATGCAAAAAACAATATTTACTACACTGAAATTTTAGAGAAACTTAGAAACCATGATTATAATGTTAACGGTAAGCTAACATTCGAAGAGATGATTAATGGCCCTCCAGTAGGAAATCCTATTGAGGCGACATTTCGATCAAACAGTAATGAAGAATTAAACGATGCTATTAATAAATTAAAAATTAAAATGGCTGAAGTTGATGGCGTACTCGACATAAAGAGTGACGACGTTGTTTCTGATGATGAAATCTGGGTTGATATTAATTATGCAGAAGCCAATCGTCTCGGCTTAACAGTAAAATCAATTGGAGACGCGGTTAAAATTGCTGGTGCAGGTGTCATTGCATCAGACGTTACCTTAAATAATAAAGACGTTGATCTTCTTGTACGTTTTAAGCCAGAAGACAGAAAAGACTTAATGGACTTAAGCAAGGTTCAGATTATGGACAACCAAGGAAACTTGGTTCCATTATCTACAGTCGCAAGCTTTAGAAAAGAAAATGGAACTCCATTTATTAAACGCTATGACTTTAAACGCTCTAAAACACTACTTGGTAGTGTTGATGAAACCAAAATCACTGCGGTTAAGGCAAACGCTGTGCTTTTAGAAGAGTGGAAGAAAATTGAAGACACTCACCCAACAGTCTCTATTAAATTTGGTGGAGTTGCAGAAAGTACAAATGATTCCCTTCAATCATTATTTAATGCACTCGTGCTTTCTCTTATCGGTATCTTCGCCCTAATGGTTTTCCTATTTAGAAGTTACTTGCGACCATTCATTATCATGACGACTATCCCGCTTGGACTTCTTGGCTTTGCTGTTGCCTTCTACCTTCATGGTAGACCAGTAAGCTTTTTGGCATTAATTGGTATCATTGGCCTAGGTGGTATTATTGTTAACTCTGGTATCGTTTTGATTTCATTCATTGATGAAATGAGGGCCGAAGGAAAACTGCCTCTTAATGAGATTTTAGCTAAAGCCTCAAGACTTCGCTTAAGAGCTGTTATGGTTACTTCACTAACAACCATCTCGGGACTTATCCCTACAGCTTATGGAATTGGTGGAGCCGATGCCATGTTGATTCCGATGACTCTTGCAATGGCTTGGGGACTTACCAGTGGTACAATTCTAACTCTAATCTGGATTCCACCTGCCTACGCTATACTCGAAGACTGGGTGGCATTTCTTGAGCGTGTTAAACTAAAAATTACTGGGGCTAAAGTTTCAAGTAGCGATAACTCATCTTTTGTTGGAGATGTGAAATGAGCGAAAACGACACAAAAGACAAAATTTTGGAAGTGGCGACAGAACTTTTTGCAAGGCACGGATACGAAGGGGCTTCTATTCGTGAAATTGCCAAAGAAGCAGGAGTGAATCTAGCTGCTGTGAACTATCACTTTCAAAATAAACTAAACCTTTACTATAACGTTATGGAAGCCAACTGCGATCGTATGGAAGCTGATGTGGCCAAGCTTGCTTTAGATGAACCAACCGTAGAAGTGCTTGTTCAGCGCATTTTTGATTATTTTATCGAGCGACGTCATGAAATGATGAACTCATTTAAAGTTATTTTAACTGAAACAGACGGGCATGCTGAGATCAATAATGTGGAAGAAGAGAATATTGGTCCACCCGGCGGAATCGTATTACTAGCCGCTATCAACCGCGAAGTTGGTGATAATGCTACTGAAAAGGCCAAAATCTGGACGACAAGGGCGATCTTTAATCAGATCGTCCATATGGCATTATTAGTCAGTTCTAGCTGGATTAAGCAGCATTGTGGTAAAATGGATCTGTTCGAAAAGGAATATCAAGCCAAAAGCTTAAAGCATACGGTGAGAAGTTTCCTGGCACATATTCAAAGCGAAGAATGGGAGAAGATAGAGAGTGTGTAGACTTTTTGGTTTCAGATCAGTTTTACAAAGCCAAGTACATAGCTCTCTTGTTCATGCCGAAAACGCCCTACAAGGTCAAAGTGAAAAACACCCAGACGGTTGGGGCGTCGCTTACTATCAAGCCGGTGCCCCACACGTTATTAAATCCAAAGAATCTGCTTTAGATGATCATCTCTTTAAAAGGGTTTCAGGAATCGTAAGTTCTCAGACTGTAGTTGCTCATATTAGAAAAGCCACCCAAGGACACCATACAATATTAAATGCCCACCCATTTCAATTTGGGCCTTGGATCTTTGCTCATAATGGAAATATAAAAGACTTTGATAAACATCGAGCGACCCTTTTGAATTTGGTTACCCCAAATTTACGACGCTTTATCTTGGGCGATACTGACAGTGAAATTATATTTTATCTTTTACTAACTAATCTTTCTAACAAAGTTGATCTTTCACAGACCAACACAGACTTTCTATTAATTAAAGCTTCATTGGTTGAAACTATTAATCAAATTACTTCTATCTCTGGAGAGATTTATCATGAAGAAGGTAAAGGTGCCGTTGAAAATTATCTAACTATCATTTTAACGAATGGTAATAGTATGATCGCTCACCAAGGTGGACAACGGCTTCATTGGTCAACGTGGAAAACACTTTGTCCCGAAAGAGATACTTGCCCTAGCCTGTCTCCATCGTGTGAAAAACCAACGGTGGATGGAAAAGTTAATCATTTAATTTTTACAAGTGAACCGCTACAAGGTGAAAATATCTGGAATGAAATGTCAGTGGGTGAAATCATTGGCGTCGATGGCAATATGATGCTTCAGCGTTAAAAACGTTTATCCACCACAAATTTTAATTTGCCCGTTCTTGCATTCTTTTCTAACTCTTTAAGTTTAACAAATTTCGGCGTTAATATCAGTCCTTTTTCAATTGAATCAACCAGCATCTTTCGTTGTGCTAATAAGAGTTTAAGAGCTTTCGCTTCATCAACTTGTCCAACGTAACAAATACTCAAGAGGTCTTTACCTTCAATACGTTCAATCAATAATTGAAAATTTATATCAGCCTCTAGTTGCAAAAATATGGAACCTAGATCATCACGATTAACAGTTACTGGACCTACTCTGGCACCTTCATTGGATCGACCTAAAATCAAAAAACTTTTATTTGGTTCTATCCACTCGGCCAAATCCCCTACAGGATAACGAATAATTGGCATTAGAGTTCTGGTAAGATTCGTCATTAATAAACGACCACTAACGCCTGGCTTTGTGATTAAATTGTCTTCATCATCAACAATTTGCATGACAGTGCCATCAAGTACCTTGTGGGCCTTTGAGCTATGCTGTGGCATTGAACCACCAAGATGACCAGCATCAACACTGGCATACCCTACGGAATGAATAGCGGGTTCATTAAAGGCTTTATTCAGTAAGGGGCGTTGGTCGTCAAATAGCGATTCACCACCAAAAAGAATCTTTGTGACCTTAAGTTCAATTTTTTCACTTAAAAGATATTCAGCTAAAGCCATAAGTGAAGTTGGAACACCTGCTAGTACATTAATATCGTAGTCGTTGATAATCTTAACCATTTCCTTAAGGCTGGTCGAACCTGCTACTGGAAAAGTTATGGTCTCTTTTTTTGACTGCTCTAACGATTTCTCAATAAAAAGAAAGCTGGCATAGAGCTCACCAGAGTAAAACATATTAGCAACACGATCTCCGTCATCTAAAACAGCATCCATGGATTCACCAAAGATTTTAGTAAATTCATGCCATTCAGCTTTAGTGAAAATAGAAAATTTTGGACGTCCTGTTGTGCCGCCACTCTTGAATACAACTCCACTTCGATTTGAGTCTGTTAACAAAGTATTATCTTTCCAATCATTAGCATCCCAAAACTCTTCTTGGTCTATAATTGGTAGCTTAGACAAATCTAATGGTGAATTGCTCCAAAGCTTCTTATAAAACGGTGAATTCTTTTGAATATTATGGAGAAAATCATCCATGACGGTGATCTACCACTAATGGCTGTTTACCAGATATTGCTTTAATAAATGGTGTATTTTTAAATTCTATAGAAGCTGTTTTCTCTAATTCAACCACTTCATGCAGATCATGAAGTTCAAGCAGACTTGCTAATGCGCCCGTATTAACATCAGGTGAGTTTATTATTAAGCAGTCTTTAAGATCAATATGCTTAAGTTCAATTTGAAGTTCTTTGACCTCAAGCTTTTTCATAATGCTTTGGGCATTAATAAAACTGCCACCAAATTTGAAAATATCCCCTACACGACCAGCGAGCAAAAGCCTTGGAGAAGGATCACCGCATTCACAAGAACCATTAATCCATTTTGCTGTATCACCGATCTGATAGCGCTGAATTGATATACCAGAGCGAGCTAAAGAAGAAACTAGCACTCGCCCTACTTGACCATCAAGAACAGGTTCATCTTTTTCAAGATCGACGATTTCAATTTTTTGAATTGTGGTATTAACGTGGTGGACACCAGGATCACACGACTGACACTGATAACCCAAAGGCCCTGCATCAACAGAGCCATATGAAGCAGAATTAATAATTTCTACACCGATGTTTTTCAACCAATTTCGTTGAGATTCAGAAAAAGGTTCACCGCCAAAATAAATCTTTTTAACAGGCATACGAATATTTTTTTCCTCAGCAAGTTTAAATAGATTTATCAAATAGCTTGGCATTCCAAGTAAGACGTTAACATTTTCTTTAACGATCATATCTAGTACGAAATCAGTATCGGAATAGCCGGCCATTGGATATTGAATCGCTGCAATTTTCTCTAAGATATCTGTGAAACTAATAAATCCACCGTAGAGACCGCCACCAAAGAATAAATTCATACAGCGATCAGTTTTTGGATTTAAGCCAGCAGCGATAAGTCCATCAGCTGCAACCTGCATTTGCAAATGATAATCTTGCAGCATAAAGGGAGATAAGACTGGTGCACTGGTTGAGCCACCGCTTTTAAAGTAATAATGGGCGTTTTCCACTTTTTGCGCTGAAAAATCAGACTTGGTTGAAATCGTAGACGTTTTAGCCACATCTACTTGCGCCAAGTTGAGTGCATTTACAGTCAGACTAGGATTTGAAAGAGTGACTCTTTTCACAAATCTTGAAAGAGAGAACTCACCATCGTGAGATTCCATCGGATGAGCTTCTTGCATTTGCTCAATCGTACAGACTCTTGAAACACCTGCTTCAAAAAGTTTTTCGCAGAGGTTGGCAATATCTTGTGGGTTGGCGCTAATCCCGGCACTTTGTAAAAGACGACGATGAGGTCTTAAGACTTCTTTTATTTCATTTTTCTTAATAGTTTTAATAAAAATTGAGCGGTGAAGTACGCTGGCTTCAAACGCAGTATTCGTATCCACAACAATTCTGAAACTCTTATCTTCTGCTTCAATTATCATCTTTTCTTTTAAAAATGATTCTGTGAAATGTGTTTCACTGAAGTTTGAAAGCTCGG
>CAYGRY010000078.1:0-12189 GCA_964352405.1 uncultured Halobacteriovorax sp. | reverse complement strand
ATTTAGATAATAGAACTTCTGTTAGTAATGGATTTTTTATTGTTTTAGCACAGCCTGAAATTTATGGTTTCGGTGCTAAGCCTGCTACGAGTCGTGGAGAAATACTTCTTCATCGTGATCAATCTAGCAGTTCTCTATGCGGAGGGACTGGTAAGAGTGGGGTGAGTTGTTCTTCTCAACCTGCAAGCGCCATTGACTGCTCAGGTTTTGTGACTGGTGCTCTTCGAAGAATGGGCTTAAATATAAAACCCAATGAAAAATTTGTTCCTGGAAATATAAATACAACCGGTTTAAATGATAATACTGTTGCTCGTGGATCTTGTATGGACTTAGCTTCGGCTAGTCCTGAAATTTCAATTATGCCTGGAGATATTTTAAATAAGGGGGCTAACCATGTTGTGATGGTAGATGAAGTAGGAGATGATCCATTAGGCATTAAAAAACATATAAGAAATAATACCTGCAGAAATTTAAGTGTTGATGATTTTGATTTTAAATTTATTCATAGTGGAGCTATTGGAAGTTTGGGGCCTGCACGCGTCGATGCTAAACATCCAGAGATTCGAAACTTTATGAGAAACCTAGCAATTAAGGCAATGGTAGCTTGTAATAGTTTAAAAAATGGCCAAAGTGATGTCGTTCTTGGTGGTGGTTCTGGTAGCGCATTCTCAATTATCAGACATAAAGGCGATAGTGCTCCAGGGTGTAAAGGCGAGCCTGAAGTCTTTGATAATGAAGAATGTGTAAGCCAATGCGGTATCATGTAAGTCATATCAACAAGTTAGCATTATCAGCAAATTAAATTTTTTTTAATATCCGACCGATAAAGTTTAAAGGTGAAACTCGCTATAAGAGGTCAGACGAGTGATTGTTGTTAGATCATTATTTATATTTTTATTTTGTTTTTTTGCAAATAAAGCTTTTGCACAAAACCTAATGTCGACACCGATCTCAGTTGCTCCTTTTTATTTCAATGCTGCACCATCAATGCCAGCCCCAATGAGTATGCCATATCAGCTAAATCCATATTGGCAACAACAGCAATACAATCCTTGGTCTTCGATTGCCCCGGCCTTTAGTCAGTTTGCAAGTTCACTAGCAGACGAACTTTCAAAAGGTAGTGGCAATATGCTTTATAGTGATGATGAAGATCGCAGATCAAGCAGAAATTATAGCATCAGAGATGAGTTTCTGTATGAGCGTGAAAAACCAAAAAGAACATCGAGAACAACGAGTTCAGTTCGACCAACTCCTGCACCTACGTCACCACCAATAGTAATAAGTTCTGCAACACCGACACCAACAGTTGATCAATGTGAAGAGTGCTTAAATAATGGCACTAATGACAGTGCTGTCATCACTGATCAAACTAATGACATTGTCTCGGTGGTTAATCGTATTAATGAAGAAGTCTTAGATGAAAGACTTCTGGCATATCAAAACTCTGATGCAGCAAAAACTTTAGTGCAGTCTGTTCGCACGGGCTCAGTAAAAAGAAGAAATAGTAGACGACAAATTATTGGTTCTAAAACGTCTGGAGAGTCGCTTGGTCGTTGCCTTATGTATGTAAAATTTGGAATGTTAGAAGCAGGCTTTTTTAGAAACTATCCAGGTGGTCAATATGCATCTGATTTTTCACCAGCGCTTGAGGCCCAAGGATTTGTCAATTTGATGAACTCAAATGGTTACGAAATAAGTGATCCGGATAAAGCACCCGTTGGCTCAATCATTGTGTATGAGAATAAACCAGGAAGTAAAAGACCTGGTCATATTGAAGTAAAACTTGATAATGGTGATTACGGAAGTGATTATATCGATGATCAGGCTAGATCAGAGACATCGAGTCAAAGAAAGATTATAGGTATCTATGTAAAGCTTCCGGAGGATAAGTCATGAAGATTGTAATATTGATGACACTCTTTATCGCTCCATTAATTCATTCAAGTGAACTTAAGCCGCCTGCCTCAAAAAAGGATTTAAAAGCTTATTATAGTGCTATTAATGAAAAAGCTAAAAATTTGAAAACTGTACCAGATGACGAGTTACTCAAAGAAGTCATTCATGATTGTTTTGTTGCTAAGAAGTATGATCAAAACATCTTCTGTCTCGAATCTATAACAGAGTTTTATCATTATTTTCCAGAAACGGTTCAAAGAGTCGTTAAGAAAAATTACGATGATAAAGATAGCATTTTTATTCTTAACCGCTTAGATGTACTACGATCTGAAACAGTAATAGGGAATGATCCTAGTGTTAAAGAATAGTTTTATACTTTTACTACTTTTTTCGAGTTTTTCTTTATATGCAAAAGAGCAAAAAGCTATTTTTGCAGGAGGGTGTTTTTGGTGCATGGAGCCTCCATTTGAAAAACTTGATGGTGTCCAGTCTGTAGAGTCGGGATACATAGGTGGATTAACAAAGAATCCAACTTATGAGCTTGTTTCTAGTGGAACATCAGGACATATCGAGGCCGTTGAAATTATCTTTGATGATAGCAAAATAAAATATGATGAACTCTTGAAAGTTTTTTGGAAAAATATTGATCCGTTTGATTCGAAAGGGCAGTTTTGTGACAAGGGTGAACAATACTTAAGTGGTGTATTCTACTTAGATGAAGAGCAAATGAATTTAGCAGAATCATCATTAAAGAGTAATAAGGAAAAATTTAAAGACAAAAAAATTGCAACCTTTATTAAGAAAGCTGCAAAATTCTATAAAGCCGAAGATTATCATCAAGACTATTACAAAAAGAACCCAATACGATACAAGTTCTATCGCTATAATTGCGGGAGAGATCAGCGACTTGAAAGTGTTTGGGGCAAGTAAATCTACTTACCTGCCACACTTATATTTTCAAATCTCATCATAGGTGAAAAGAAGCTTCTATCTGAATTAGCATAGACCTTGTTGCCAATCGCCCCTAGATCTAAAATTAAATCATAAAAATTTCCAGAGATAGTGACATTTCTCACGGCTTGGACTCGAACGCCATTTTTAACTAGAAAGCCTGAGCCACCAAAACTAAAGTCGCCAGAGATAACGTCGACTCCAGAGTGAAGACCCTGAAGCGAGACGATATCCAAATACTCATTAGCTTTAACATCTTGATCGGTATCTTTGCCAGCAAGAAAGGCTAGTTGAGTTGAACTAACTCCTAGAGATCCTCTTGGACCTCTACCAGCTCTAGCATTGTTTTTTTGATTCATCTCTTTTGCTGTTGCACTATTATGTAAAAAGCTTGAAAGGTTTCCTTTATCAATTAAGGTAAGCGCGTGACAGGCGACACCTTCATCATCAAAGGTTTGATATCCCATAGCTCCGACATAGCGTGGATCATCGATAAGTGTGAGGGCAGAATTAGCGACTTTTTGATCAAGCTTCTTGGCCCAAGGATTCACCTTGTCGATGGCTGCTTTGGCACTAAAAACTCTAAGGAAAGCTCCCCATAACTGTGCCAAGTTGTCTTGATCAAAGACAACTGAATATTGACCAGTAGATACTGGGCTACCATCGATAAGACTTAGAGCTTGATCACATGATACGCTCACGCACTTATCTAGATCTAATTCGTTAAATGTTAAGCCGGCAGTACCATAGTAATGCATAGACTGCTTGCCATCTCTTTCGGCAAGGGCAGAGGTGTAGCCTGAAAAATAACGACGCTTTATTGATTTAAATAAACCGAGATGGTTGGCGATAATTTTTTCGCCTTCATTTTCACTAAGACCATTATAGGGAGCAGACTTAAAAGGGGAGCCCTTTGCCAGAACATCACCTTCTAGTTTTAAAACGGCCGCGACCTTTTGCTCATCACTTGTTTTATCTTCTTTCCAAGTGTGTTCACATGTTGCATCTTCATTCGATCCGTCATTTGTTGCATTAATTGATTCATGTTCAGAGACCTTCGAATACTTGCTTGTCTCAATAGCAGTTTGAAGCATTGATTTCAAACTTGCCTCATCAAAACTCTCGCTATAGCTTGTACCGAGTTTTCCATCTTTTTTGATTCGTACACCAGCGATTTGTGTTCCTGAGACTTTATGCTCTTCTAGGGCACCTTCGTTAGCTTTTAAAGATAGTGATCTACCTTTGCTAATGATGACTTCACATTCGTTAGCGCCCATTGATAAGGCCTGATCAATAATTTGTTGTGCTGTTTGTTTCATTAACGACCTCCTACAAGAATATCGTCAACTTTGATTGCTGGTTGGCCGACAGTTGTTGGAACAGCGCCTGAGACCGAACCGCACATTCCAGCAGCCAGGGCAAAGTTATCACCAACCATACTAATTTGCTTTAAGACTTCGGGACCCGTGCTAATTAATGTTGCACTCTTGATTGGCTTTTCAATTTTTCCATTTTTAATGAGATAGCTTTCTTGAGCATTAAAATTGAATTCCCCAGTTCCTGGTTGAACAGAGCCTCCACCCATTTTTTTGCAATAGATTCCATCCTTAACAGTGGCAATCATCTCTTCTAGTGTCGAATTACCGGCTTCAATAAATGTATTTCTCATTCTTGATGCTGGTGCAAAACGATAGCTTTGTCTTCTACCTGAACCGGTTCTAGCAAAGCCTGTTTTTTGTGCGCCCATTTTATCAACCATGAAGCTAGTTAAGACACCACTTTTAATCAGCTGAGTTTTTTGCGTTTCCATTCCTTCGTCATCAATAGAAATCGAGCCCCATTCATTTTCGATAGTGCCATCGTCAACTGCGCTAACACATGGATTCGCAATTAAAGTATCCATTTTGTCGTGAAACACTGATGCTTTTTTCGCTACTGAAGTTGTCTCTAAAAGGTGGCCACAAGCTTCATGGAAGATGACTCCTCCAAAAGCGTTGTCGATGATGACGGGCATTCTTCCTGCTGGACATGAAGCAGCGTTAAGTTTCGTCATGGCTTGTTTTCCAACAAGTTCCCCAAGTTGATTGGGGTTTAGGGCGTCTGTAAATTCCCAGCCTCTTAGAGCTCCTGGGGCATCATAGCCACTGGATTGCTCGGTGCCATCTTGGGCGACGGCCTGACCCATAATTCTAATATAATTTCTCTCTTCACTGATATGTAAGCCTTCAGAATTAAAAATTTCAACTTGTTGAGATTTTTGCATACTACTTGAAACGACTTGAACAATTTTATCTGAGACAGCTCGTGTCGCCTTATCAAGGTTCATGAGCCATTGAATCTTTGCATCCAATGGATAGGTATCATGCAGACTTAGTGTCGCTTTATGAACAATTGAAAGATCTTTAGTTGTGAAATCTGAAAGTTTTTTTATCCCAGACTTCTTATCTGTTGTTGCCAACGTCGTGACAATTTTCTTTAACTCTTCTTCAGTTGGATTATTGGTAAAGCCGTATAAAACTTTTGAACCGTAGACGAGTCTAATGCCTATACCAAAATCGACTCCGCCACCAATATCATCTACTTTTGAGTTTAAAATTTTAATTGATTGGTTTTGTGTTTTTTCAACAAAGAGCTCAACAAAATCTGAGCCTAAAAACAGTCCGTAATCGATGACTGATTTTGCTACTTGCTTGTCTAATAATTGAATTGCGACTGACATTAATACCTCCAAAGGTGCTAGCATTTTACGTTATTTTGACTATTTCTCACAAGGTGATTGCGTTATTTACTGGTGAACTTTGTCTTGTCGAGCTAAAATATTCGTATGACAGCTAATGAAATGTATGAGGATTGTTTTGCTCAGGTATGGCCAAAACTTAAGCCTATATTTACTGATAAAGAAGTACTGATCAATCTTGATTTTGGAACAGGACACGATCAGGATGTGTCTGGTGACAGCGTCCTTATACGTAGAGTCATGGACATTATATTTAGGTGTGCTTTAACTCAAACACTGCGTGGAACTGAAATCAGAGTCGTTATTGGATCAGTTGATTCAAATTTTGCTCTTAGTATTAGAGATCATGGCCCAGGCATGGAAGAACACCAATACAATGACCTCTACTCAGCTCAAAAGCTCAAAGAGCTAGGTGTTTCTTGTAATATAAAATCAAATAAATTCTCTGACTATCCCCAAGATCATGGAACTTGTATTCGTCTTGTCTTTAACTCATAAATTTGACGCTAACCTGACATTTGAGCGTTCGGTTTATATTGACACTTATCCGCCTGCTACCATTATATAAAGAGACATAATATTTAGCTTATTTGGAGCTTTGCGATGAAACGAGCCTTTCTCTTTATTTTAACAAATATTTTAGTTATTTCTGCAGTGACACTTATTCTTCAATTTTTTGGAATTGATAATTATTTAAGTTCTCAAGGAATTGATTATCAGTCACTCCTTATCATTTGTATGGTCTGGGGAATGGCCGGCTCTTTTATTTCTCTTCTCATGTCGAAGTGGATGGCAAAAAGAATGATGGGTCTCGAGATTGTAACTGCAACTGGACCCTATGGCGGCATAGTTAGAAAAATTCACGAAATTTCTAAGAGAGCTGGGATTGAAACAATGCCGGAAGTTGCTATTTACAACTCTCCCGATGTTAATGCCTTTGCTACAGGTCCTTCAAAGAATAATTCTCTAGTGGCAGTTTCTACAGGTTTACTTCAACGAATGAATGATGAAGAAACGGAAGGGGTTTTGGCCCATGAAGTTTCACACATTGCTAACGGTGATATGGTAACAATGGCGTTAATTCAAGGTGTGGTGAATGCCTTTGTTATGTTCATAGCCCGAGTTGCTGTCTTTGCCATTGATCAAGCAACCAGAAGAGATAATGACAACGGCAGAGGTCTAGGATTTTTTGCTCATTTTGCCTTAGTACAATTATTTCAAATGATCTTTGGTCTTTTGGCTGCACCAGTTGTGATGGGGTTTTCAAGATGGCGTGAGTTTAGAGCTGACGCTGGTAGTGCTAAGCTTGTAGGAAAACAAAAGATGATTGCAGCACTTGAGAACTTAAAGAAAAATTATGATCTTCAAGAGCAAATAAAAGAAGAACCAGCTATGGCGGCCATGAAAATTTCTTCTAAAAAAGCTTGGATGGAGTGGTTTGCCTCTCACCCTAGTTTAGATAAAAGGATTGCGGCCTTACGTTAGTCTCTTGATGGCCAAGTTGTATTCGTTGATGAGTTGAGTGACACAACCTTGAACCGTTGGTAGATCACGGATCATCGAGCAGACTTGGCCAATTTCTAATTCCCCGTCTTCAAGTTGACCATCCAACATACCAAGTTTTGCTCTGCCTTTTCCAAGAAGTCGCGCGAGATCTTCTTTTGAGGCAGAATTCTTTTCAAGTTCTTCAACTTCAATGGAAAATTTATTTTTCAATAGTCTTACAGGCACAAGTTTTTTCATCATCAAACGAGTGTCACCAGGACTACTTTCTAGAATCATCTTTTTAAAATTATCGTGAGCGCTAGATTCCTGCGTGCAAACAAAACGAGTTCCCATTTGAACTGCGCTTGCTCCTAAAGCTATGGCCGCCGCGACTTGGCTGCCGTCAGCGATACCTCCAGCTGCTATAACAGGTATTTTTAATTGTTTAACGACTTGGGGAATGAGCGCCATGGTCGTTATTTCATCAATACCATTATGTCCGCCGGCTTCAAATCCTTCTGCTACAACAGCGTCACATCCAGCCTGTTCACATTTTAAAGCTTGCTCAGGAGTTGAGCATACATGGACAACTATACAGTCTTTGTTTTTTAAATAAGAAGTATATTTTTTAGGACTTCCGGCAGAAGTGAAGAAGACCTTAATTCCTTGCTCTAGAGCAATTTCTATTTGAACTTCAACGTCTTTATAAAGAAGAGGAAGGTTAATTCCAAAAGATTGTTGGGTTAAACTTTTAGCCTTAATAATTTGAGATTTTAATAAGTCTGGCTTCATGGAGCCTGCGCCAATCAAGCCGAGGCATCCAACATTGGCACTTGCAGCTGCTAGTTTTGCGCCAGAAACCCAAACCATACCTGCTTGGATAATTGGATATTTAATATTAAATAACTGAAGTAGGGGAGAATGAGAAAACATTAGATAGGTTTTTTCTTAAGAGTTTTTTCGATAATTTTTAAAATTTTAAGTGCTTCTTCTGTTGGATACTTCTCAAAGAGAACTTTAATAACAGGAACAAGTTCCTTTCCATCCTTGTTTTTATCTCTATGTTCTAAAAAGTGTTTTGCAAAATCTGCAGCCAATACAAAAATTCGAGTTAAACCCGGCAATGAGTCCAGATTCGTTTTTGTATAACCTTTACCATTTGGTGCTCCATGATGAGATTTGATAATTTCATCGACACCAATTGGAGCGTCTGGGTTTTTTGATATAAGAATAGCGGCTTCAATTGCATGGTTAAAAACCATATCCCAATCGCCTTCACTTAGATTCGCTGCCTCGAGTTCTTCATAACTAGAGATCTTTGCGTATTCTTCATGGTCAACGAGAGAGATGTTTTGAAAAAAGGCAGCATAGGCAAGTTTGTTGTAGGCTTCTTTTTTACCAATGCCTAATTCTTTTAAACATTCCGCCGCCACAACAGAGGTCATATGAGCATGCTGGTAGAGATAGCTAGTTTTTGAGTTGATGATTCTCTTAAGGAGAGAAGACATTTCAGGTGAAGCTTCAACCGTTTGTACCATTTTACCAATAACACTTTCTGTTAGTTGCAAGGTTGCCGAAGTAAAACCAAATTTAATGATTTCTCTTGAAACATAATCAAATGAATCACCCATAGACTCTATAATAGCTTCAGATTCGACTGGTGTCTGATCTAGTTTTAAAACAAGAAAGTCACTTACAAAGTTAGCAAAATTCTTAATGAAGTCTCTATGAACATGAAAATGCTTCAGTCCTTGATCTTCATATTTTTTAATGACTTGCTTGTTAAAGGTGTCACCACCATGAAATCGCTTAACAAATTGATGTTCATCAGCCGATTTTTTAATCTTGATGTAAATTTCACATGGAGTTCTGTCAATAAGATAAAAGTTTTGTAGATTAACAGGAACGTATTCGGGTTTTGGTTTTTTTTCTATCGATTCTGGAGTAACGCCAAGAATTTTCGCACAAACTCTAACGATACTGTCCCAATCTTGTTGATCTGGAATATGAACGAGTTCACCTTTTTGATGAGGCGGGGCCTCTCCAACAACAATCAATGCAATTTCTTGTAAGCTTTCTCTTAAATACTCAAGTACGATTTGAGCCGTAGGTTCTGAGCCAATTTTGCTTTTACAAATGACGATATCAATATCGGGAAGAATAGAAAGAAGTGCTGAGACTTCGGGCGCATCTTTTCGAGGGATAACTTGTGCGCCAATATAAGTCGATAGGTTGAGTGTTAATAACTCATGAAATGCAACATTATCTTCGACTAATATTATTTGACTCACGCATTCCCTTAAGACGGATGTTTCTACTTAACTATTGTCTATCATTGATCCTCGTCATGCAAGGCTAGGGCAGAGGATGCTCTTAATTTTTTTTCTAATTGTTGATCGATAGGACCAGTCAGTGTCGCCATCGTTCTTTCTCTTTTGTGAGCAAATCCTGAATGAGACTGAGGGTGCCATCCAGCTTCAACCATTGATTTTCTAACTCCAACCGAGGCGCTATAGGTCGACAGCAAACATGTTTCAAGACTTTTACTCTTCAATTCACTAAACCACTGCGTCGTCCATAATGTTGGATTTTTCTTTGGAGAAAATGGATCTTGGTAGATTCCATTAATATTATTAATATTTTTGTTTGCGATGGTTTTTCTAGCATCACCAATATAGATATCTATTTTAAGTCTTGGGTTTTCATAGGAGTAGCATTGATCGCTAAGTTGAAGCAGATTAAGGTCAAAGCCATCAATTTTAATATTCTTGATGGCCCACTCAATAAGTAGTTGATCGAGCTCTAAACCGATAAAATGAATCGGGTAATGTGTTTTATTTTTTTGATATTCAATTGTAGCTTTAAGGCCAATTCCTAGTCCAAAACCAACCTCAAGAATCCTATGATATCCATCTGTTACTATGTCAGTTGGAAGACATGGAATGACATAGTTGAAAAGTGTTTCTTGATAAGCCCCAGCATTTGAATGACAATTTTCATCAAAGTACTCTGACCATAGAGTTTGGGAGTTGTCGTTCGTTTCGATAACTTTATAGCGCCCTAGTTGACCATTAAACTCTGACATTTACTTTCCTTAAAGAAATTGTTCATTATCTCGATAAGTTAACAATGAAGTTGTCTCTTTTGGCCATATTCATATTAATTTTATCTTCCTGTGGCAGAAGTCCAACAGGAAGAGCACCATCCAATTTAATTGGTTCGCAACAACAGAATGTTCAGGCCATTAGTGGTTCACAAAAAAATGTAGCCTTAAATATTTGCATTGATTTTAAATCTAAAAATATTAATTGGAGATCAAACCTCCTCAATAAAACTTTTAATTTCGATATAGCCGAATCAAAATGTGATGAAAGTGCTTTACCAGTTAAGACTGTTTCAACAGTTCTTAAGGGACCTGTTAATTCTCAGGCGATGATTTTTGACCCACCACCAAGTCAGCCTTTCCCTTTCAAAGAAGTTGAAACTGACGTGTTTGGAATGCTTGGAGATATTTGTACAGGCCTTATCCAGGGAGATACCATCTCTAACACAGTGGGTAATAACGATGGTTCCAAGGTTCAGCTTTCCTTTCAACTAAAAAGTATTAATGGCTTTGACGGCTATACGGCAGCTTATTTTAAGGCCAATGAAACGACCGCCTGGAAGCAAGTCGTGGTTGAGCTAGAGCTTGATTCATCAGCTCTCCCTTCTTCTGACTACAAGGGACTTGAAAAAGTCATTCGCACAAGTGAGATTTGCCCAAGTGGTGATATCGCATCTATGACTAGAACTTACCTTCCATAATTTGACCTTTATGCCTTAAGCTCGCTAAGATGAATTTTCAAATATTTTGGAGTTCATCAAATGAGCAATACCACTGCTAAACGTCCATCTCTTCTTTTATCTCTTGTACCTGTTATTTTCTTAATGGGCTTACTCGTTTTTAACATCATCCTTTTTAAGGATGATGCTACAGGTGGACCTAATCAATTAGCATTATTAGCGGCCGGAGCACTTGCAACGATCATTGGAATCTTTGTTCAAAAAGTTGCATATAGCGATATTGAAAATCAGATTGTGAAGTCAATTTCAGTTGCTATTCAAGCAACGTTAATTCTTTTAGTCGTTGGATCACTTATTGGAACTTGGATTTTAAGTGGTGTTGTTCCTGCTATGATTTATTATGGACTTCAATTAATTCATCCTGCAGTAATCTTACCCGTTTGTGCGCTTGTCTGCGCTATCGTCGCTCTTGCAACAGGTTCAAGTTGGTCAACCACAGGAACTGTTGGTGTGGCACTTATTGGAATTGGGCAAGCAATGGGAATCCCACTTGGTATGGTTGCCGGTGCAATCGTCTCTGGTGCCTATTTTGGCGATAAGATGTCTCCGCTTTCAGATACAACCAACCTTGCTCCGGCGATGGCGGGAACTGATCTGTTTACGCATATTCGTTATATGGTTTACACAACTGTGCCTGCCTTTGTAATAGCTCTTATTCTTTTCACTATTATCGGGTTGTTTCAAAACCATGATGGTGCGGCGATTGGATCTATACCAGAAGTCTTAATTCAAATTAAATCAGTTTTTAATATTGGCCCACACTTATTTCTAGTTCCAGCTTCAATTCTAGCCATGGTGGTTTTAAGAGTACCGGCACTTCCGGCCATGATTCTTGGAACTGTTTTTGGTGGAGTTTGTGCCTTGATGTTTCAACAAGAACTCATTGCAAAAATGATCGGGACTGATTTCTCTTTAATTAGCGGTTATAAAGTTCTTATGGGTGCTGCTTATAATGGATTTAGCTTTGAAAGTGGGAATAAGTTAATTGATGGTCTGTTTAATCGTGGTGGAATGAGAGGAATGTTTGGAACTGTTACTCATATTCTTATGGCGATGATTTTTGTTGGTGATATGGAAGGAACTGGCATGCTTCAACGTATTGCTGAGTCGATTCTTGGAATGGTTAAAGGAGTAGGCTCACTTATTGGTGCAACTCTAGCCAGCAGTATCTTCCTAAACATGACGGCCTCAGATCAATACTTAGCGATTCTTATTCCTGGCAGGATGTTTAAAAGAGCCTATGATCAATACGGCTTACACCCTAAGAACCTCTCTCG
>CAYGRY010000077.1:8687-12377 GCA_964352405.1 uncultured Halobacteriovorax sp. | reverse complement strand
TTATTCCAACCCAGCTTTCAAAATGCTGAAAGGCTAGCGGGACGATAATTAGAGCGCTTATCATCGAGCGTGAAATTTCAAAACTTTTAGCCCAACTCTTGGACTCTAGCATGGCGGCCCAAGACGTGGCGGCCATCCATAGGACAACGGCAACAAAAGAGCGCTCAACAGGACTAAGGGGCGATTCGTGATGTGTAACAGAAACCATTAATGGAAAAGCACTTAAAAGACCAAGTACGATACTTGGACGCGCACCAGGCAGCTCTACTGATTTAAACTTCTCAATTGTTTCTGCTGTACCATGTGGACGCAGATAAACGTCAGGTGGTGGAAGATCGGCTGGTCGCCATCCAATAGGCATAAACCAAAGACGAATTTTATCCCACCAACTTTTAGTTGCTAGCATATCTCGCCATAAGTATCCCCACCACTGAACATTAATTACGACTGGGTCCCAAGAACGTACAGGATTGGTTACACCAAAATATGGCGCTTCCTCTTCTTCTACCCAGCTACCAAAAATTTTGTCCCAAACGATAATAAAGCCACCAAAGTTTTTATTTCTATATTGTTTATTACAAGCATGGTGAACACGGTGATGAGAAGGAGTATTAAGCCAAGACTCAATCCAAATAGGAAGTTTTGGAACAATTCTAGTGTGCGGAATGAGTTGCAGTATTAGGTGAAAAGCAACCATTGGTAATACCCACTGGGCCGGAAAAAATAAGGCCATCGGCCAATAAAAGAAAAACGAAGCTGCTCGCTGAGTAAAACTAGCTCTTAGAGCTACGGCGTAATTTAGCTCTTCTGTTGAGTGATGAGGCATATGTGCGGCCCAAAGAATATTGATCGAATGACCTGCACGGTGAAACCAATAAAACAGAAAGTCTACACCCAAAAATAGTAGCGCAAAATTATACCAAGTCGCTTCTGGGCTTGTGAATGCGAACTGTTCATTAATCCATGAATAGGTTGGAAAAAACATCAAAGCCACAACAACGTTTGTACATTGGTTTAAAATGGCGGTTCCTAGGCTTGAGATTGAATCTTGAAATGTGTACATGCCATTTTTTTTGATAGCGCAGTAGATAAATTCGGCCAAAACCAATGTTAAAATTGGTATAGTTAAAAGTGCATAAACGTTTACAGGCATAGTCCCTCCTAAGTAGTATTAATTTAACGCATTGTCGTTAAGAGTCATTAACCTAGGTTCATGGATGTACGAGGAATTTTTTAAACGATACCAAGGGGTTACACCTGTTTCACGTGAGTATTGGGATCAAGTCGCTAGCGGGATGAAGATTAAAACCTTGGCCAAGGGTGAAATTTTCTTAAGTCCAGGTGAGAGCTCAAAGACCTTTGCCATTATTCTTGATGGAGTTGGTCGACATTATTATGTTGGTGACGACGGTAAAGAATGGACCAAGTCTTTTGCTGGCCCTGGAGATTTATTAGGAGCTTATGCAGAAATGTTGCAAGGTTTAGATTCTAGAACATTTATCGAAGCGTTAACTCCAATGAAAATCCTTCAAGGAGGAAAGACACAGCTAGATTTAATGAATGAACCACAGTGGTCAAGTTTATGGCGCAAGCTCGCTGAAGATCATTTTATTAAGAAAGAAAATAGAGAATACGAATTTTTAAAGTTTGATGCTGCTAAACGATATGACTCCTATCTCAAAACCTATAAACACCTTGATAACTCTATTCCACGTAAATATGTTGCGACCTATCTAGGTATCACACCTCAGGCACTATCCAGATTAAATAAAGCCGAGGACTAGGCTCTGGTATTGTCATTTTTTGTCTTGTTTAACCGATAAAGACTCAGCATTTCTCATGAGGAATAATGGGCCAAGCATTAAAAAAAGATGAACCGTTTGAAGATGATTTCGATGATGAAAGCATTGGAGAGTTAACACTTGCCTCAGCGCAAGAATGTACAGACTTTTTTAAAAAAGATGCATCAGGAACAGAAATTAATCGAGATGATGAGCTAGAGATTAGTAGCGAAGACCTTAATACAGAAGGTCTAACACTAGATCACGATAAAGAATTCTTAAAAGATGCACTTAAAGATAATAAGGCAGCAGTTGCTCCAAAAATCGTTAAGTCAGATGACGACCTCAATATTGATAAAGAAAATACTCATCTCAAGGAAATTCAAAATAATAAGGTTATTGGAACGATCAAAACGGCTGGTGGTAAAAAAGCAATTGAAGATGCCGTTTTTGAAAATATCAAAGGCTATGAATCTTTAGTTGATGAAATTGGAAATGATCCACTTTTTACAAATAACGGGGATGAATATCCTCAAATCAACGGTAATTATTTCTTACTCGATCACTTGGTCGATGGCGGAATGGCGAAAATTTGCCGAGCTCGATATCTTGGTGATAGCTCATCTGGTGGGGCAGACAAGTTAGTTGTACTTAAAATGGTTCAAGAGAAATTCTCCAATGATCCAGATTATGCGGCCATGTTTTTAGATGAGATTAAGGTTTCCTTTGGTTTGCAGCATCCAAATATCTCGACAACATTTGATTATGGTAAGATTGGTAATAATCTTTTTGTCTCTATGGAATATATTCATGGCAAAGACTTAAAGATGTTAGTCGATAAGCTTGCTGCCAAAAAACAAGTTCTTCCATTTGAAATTACGCTCTATATTATTTCAAAAATGTGTGAAGGTTTATTTTATGCTCATAATTTTTCCGATCAGCTAACTGGACAAAGTTATAATATCGTTCACCGAGATATTTCTCCCCATAACGTCATGGTGAGCTTTGATGGTTATGTGAAGGTGATTGATTTTGGTATCGCAAAAGCAGATACAAACGAACAAATCGAGCAAGAGGGCACTGTAAAAGGCAAAATTAACTATTTTGCACCTGAGTACCTTGAAGGCAAAAGTATTGATCACCGTTACGATCAGTTTGCGATTGGTTTAACATTCTGGGAATTGTTAACTGGTGAGAAAACTTTTGACGAGAAAGATCAACTCAAAACAATCAGGGCCATCTTTGACTGCCATCCGCGAAAGCCATCTGTTCTTAATTCAAAAATACCAAAAGAAATTGAAGCCATCGTCATGAAGACTTTAAATAGAGATCCCAAGAATCGATATAAAGACTTGTCTGAGCTAAATAGAGATATTACTGAATTAATTCATCAAATTGCACCAGGACTTAATCAACAAGATTTAAGTCAATTTATGAAGCAGATGTGGGCCCAAGACTTTGAAGATGATATGAAAACATTTTTAACGTTCGGAGATTATAAGCTAGAAGAGATTAAAAACAAAATTCAAAAGTATAAAGATTATCAAGAAAAACTTAAATCTGAAGATGGCGAGAAAGGTGATTTTCTAAATCTTGATCTCGGGTTTGTTGTTTTGGAGACGAGTCTTGTCGATAAAAATAAGGATGATCAATCAAGCAAGTCTAAAAAGAAGAAAAAAGATAGCCTTCAAAAGGCTTTGATGGGAATGGTTGAAGAGGCTAGTCAAAATGACAAGGTTACAAATCGAACTCAAAGCAAAAAACAAAAGAAGAATATTGAAGGACTGTTGATTTGTATTGCTGCTGTTATCTTTTTTGCAGTTTATAATAAAACAATTATCAAAAATTTCCTAAATCCCAAACCGGCAGTTGTTGTAGAGGCTATCGATGTGGAGGTTTTAGATGAAAA
>CAYGRY010000077.1:0-8587 GCA_964352405.1 uncultured Halobacteriovorax sp. | reverse complement strand
AATCGTTGAACCTGAAAAAATCGTTGAACCTGAAAAAATCGTTGAACCTGAAAAAATCGTTGAACCTGAAAAAGAGTTGTCGCCAAAAGGAATTATAAAAGTTTTACCTTCTTTGCCAGTTCTTACTTTTTCTTTAAAAGCTAACGATATTAGCGCTTCTATAAATTTAGAACAAAATGATATTTATAAAACGGTTCAACTTATGAACGGTTTAAAATCTGCACCTGTTAATCCCGTCGAATCTGAAGCTACTCGTACTGTTAGTTCAGCTCAAGATGCTGAAAAAACAAGACTTATTGAAGAGATGAAAGGCAAGCTTAAGGTGAAAGAAGTTAGCCTGAAAGAAGCAGTAGAAGAGCAGGATTCACCAATTACAAATTGGATTAAAAATCGAAAAGTATACAAACTATTTTTTGATTAATTACCAGTCTTTAAGATCACTTAAAATTTGAATGAGCTCCATTCCTTCACCAACGGCACAAGTCGGGGTGTAGTTAATAATAACACCGGAATGTTTCGCTTTTATTTCAATGACCGCCTCGTCTATTTTATCAAGGGATTGAACTTTTTTAGGACAATGGAGCTTTGCCAACGTCTCTCCCAATTTAAATTTTTCGCCCGGTTTAATGATTGGCTCAAATAAGCCGCCAACAGGAGAGTAGTAGGTATGGTAATTTGAAAGTTCACTCCACTGACCTGCTTGAATGTCGAGGCTCGGCTTATCACTAAAAACCTTGCGCTTATATAGGAAATTAATAATGCGATAGCAGTCGTTGATCGCCTCTTTTGATTGAACCTCTTCTTCATTACCAAGCTCAACGGTAAAGGAGTAAACATGAGGATTAATGCTCTGGCCTCGATCATTAGCTTTTTGAACTAACTTCACCCATGGCATAAAACATGCTTCATCCATGGCACCGGCAAACTCATTTGGGATAATCAGAGTAAAAGGCGCTAAAAGCTCTTGGGCCATATCCTTTTGATATTCGGCGCTGTAAAGATAGCGACAAGCTTTAGGACCTGTATGAAGATCGAGAACAATATCGGCTGTACTGGCTATCTTTTGTAAAATGAGGTTTGTTTTTTTGTTTTCACTGATATGAATATTCTCATCAGTATTGTTTAGTTTTTTATTACATTGATCGAAAATTTCTTTTTTGAATTCTTTTTTTAGACCATCAATATCTAGCTTCAAGTGTTCATCTAAAAAATGATCATAGTCAATTTCATCACTAATGTCGGTATAGTTTCGATTCCAATTATTTCCCGTAATTGGGTTAAACCTACCTTGAGTCGTCGTACCAAATTTAGTGTTTGTCGCTTGCGGGTTTGCAAAAGGGATTAACGTCATTGATCCGTTGATGGGATTTTTTTGCAAATACCTAAGCATTTCCATGATCACCAAGTTTCCTTGGAGTTCCGCGCCGTGAACACTCGACTGGATGTGAACGTGAGGCCCTGGCTTGTCACCCTTAACTCTATAGATCGTTAAATTTAAACTATCACCAGTAGGTAGCTCTTTTATTGGGAATGTTTTCTTTTCAAATTGATTCATACTAGCCAGTCCGCTGAACTTCTAACGGGTCTTGGAGTCATGAGATCGCCGTTATAGTAGGTTACTTCCGCCGGAAGATTGTGACATAAGAAAAAAGGCATGGCCTCGGTAAAGCCATAGGCACCTGCCATGGAAAAAGCCAACCAATCTCCAGGGGCAATGTCATTGGGTAATTCAAAGCTGCCAAGAACATCTAGGGCCGTACATAACGGTCCATGAACTTGAAAGGCAGATTCACTGGCACTGCTTTGCCTAAAGAGTGAGCAAGGAAAAGGTTGACCTGTTAGAGCAGGTCTAGCGATATGGTTGATACCACCATCTGTGACAAGAATTTCTTTTCCGCGCACAGATTTTCTATCAATGACCTGTGTAAAGTAAGTTCCACATCCCGCTACTGTATAGCGACCAAGCTCCATCCAAATTTTTTGTGGTTTAAATTCAGCTTTAAATTCACGCAGCAGTTCATTGACTTGATTGAACTCAAGCATGGAGCCATGAAAATTATAGGGAACACCTAAGCCTCCACCAAGATCGACGACATTAAGTGGTATATTTAATTTTTTAGATAGTTCTGTAAGCGTTTTACCAATATGCCACCAGATTGTTTTAAGACGATCAAGTTCCATCAGGTTGCCCCACTGAAAAACATGAAAGCCTAAAAAGTCCAAGTGGTTGGTGCGACTTCGATCAAGTTCAAGCCATGAGGTATCTTCAATACCAAATGGAGTAATGGCATCTCCGCCAAGAACAGACGATCCGCCTTCCCATGCAAGCTGTACGCGAAGCAGGACTTGTGGCTTCTTGTTCATACTTGCCGCTGCTTCATCAAGCCAATAAGCCTGATTGAGGCTTTCAAGCACGATCACTTCAACTTCATTCTCTAGTAATTCTTTAAAATACTTCTTTGATTTAGAAGGACCTGTGGCGATGACATGATCCGCAGTAACTCCGGATGATATGACTTGATCTAATTCACCTTTGGAGGCGACATCAATACCAAAGCCAAGATTTCTAAAAATCTTTAGAATGCCAGAATAAGGATTAGCTTTACACGCATACCAAAGCTTAACATCTTCGTCGATGACACTGGCAATAGACTGTAGATGTGATTTTAAATGATCTAAATTATAAAAATAAAAGGATGAGTCTAATCGACTCATCACTTTTGTTAATTTATCTCTTTGTTCAGTCCAAGTCTTCAACGCAAGAAACTCTCAAGTTCAAGTGAAGCATCTGATTTAGCATCACGATATTTTACAATCATGGCACAGTTCATTGAAAGACCTTGCTCGCGCGCCCAAGTTAGTTTTTCTGATACGGGACGAGTTCCAGGTACAACAATCGCACCTGCTGGAATCGGCTCACCTGGCTCAAGTCTTCTGGCGTTGACACAGTCATAGACTGGAACACCCTTAGAAAGAATTGTTCCAGGGGCAATGACAGCACGCTCAAGAACTTGTATCCCTTCAACAATAACGGCGCCGGCACCAATGAAAGCATCATCTTCAATAACCACAGGAGCAAGTCCTACTGGCTCTAAAACGCCACCAATTTGGACCGCGGCTGAAAGATGTACGCGTTTTCCAATTTGAGCACACGAACCAACTAGCGCATGAGAATCAACCATGGTGCCTTCATCAACATAGGCACCAATATTGATATAAGCAGGAGGCATAATGATGACGCCTTTGGCGACATAGCTTCCTGCGCGCACACTTGAGCCACCTGGGACAATGCGTATGCCGCGATCTGGTGTAAAATGTTGAGGCATAATATTGTGTTTATCGACAAACTCTCCGTGCTGAACGAGTTCTCCGGCCTTAAATGCTGCCAAAATAGCTTGTTTAACTTCAACGTTAGCAACCCACTTGCCATCAATTTTATTGGCGGCACGAAGAGTTCCGGCTTCAAGTTGTTCTAAAGTAGCTTTCCAATCCATGACTATCCCTTATTGATTAAACCAATTATTAATTTTCTTATCTGCTTCAATTTGTGCTGAGCAATCAGGCAATTCTTTATCCGTTAGTGGCGCTCTTAGTGTTGAAGCGGCAATTCGGCCAAGCTTTTTTAATAGCACCTTTGCTGGAATTGGGTTCGATGCCGCAAATAAAGAGTTCGCGCAATCCGCCCAAAGCTGTTCGTCTTTGAGAGTGCCGTTAAGACATTGTTCAACATATTTATGAGTTTGCTTAGGCCAAACGTTACTTGCAACAGAGACCAAGCCCTTGCCGCCATTTTGGCAGAATTTAGGCGTCATCGCATCGTCACCTGAATAGACTGCTGCATTTGGTGCAGCTTCACGGTATTTTTTAAATTCATCAACTGAGCCAGAAGCTTCTTTAATGGCCCAGAAATTTTTATGATCTTTAAGGCGAGCAACTGCTTTAACCGACATTGGCTTACCAGTACGTGATGGAACGTTATAAAGCATGGCAGGGAAGTTCGTTTTATCTAAAAGTGTTTTAAACCATTCGTATTGGCCTTCATCTCCTGGCTTAGCATAAAGAGGAGTCACAAGTAGGACAGCATGAATCGGTTGAGTGTTAAGATATTCAACCCACTCAGTTGTTTCACGCAGATTAATTCCACCAACGCCAACCATGACTGGAACTTTTAAGTTCTGTTTTAAGGTAAAAGCAAGAACTTCACGGCGCTCACTCTCATCTATGTTGAGTGCCTCACCAGTGCTTCCAAGTGTTAGGACTCCATTGCCGGCGGCTTCTTGTTCTTTTAAAAGCATTCCGTAAGATTCAAAATCGATCGATCCATCTTCTTTCATTGGAGTAATAACAGCTGTCCAAAGAGAGTAGTCATTGAGATTCATTTAAGCTCCTTAAGGATGACGTCAGCAAAAGCATTAAGGCCTGAGCTAACTTTATTTTTAGATGTAATATGTTTAGCCGCCCATAAAGCGCCGGCAGCAAATATTCCGCGTTCTTTGGCTTCATGTTTTAAGAAAATTGTTTCGTTTTTTGTATTCAATGTTAGTTCGTGGATTCCAATGACATCCCCAGTTCTCTCACTTGTTATTTCGCAATTTGAACCGCTCCATTCTTGCCAGGAAAGAGCTGTTCCCGATGGTGCATCAAGTTTTTTCGTATGATGAATTTCATGAATTTTAAAATCGGCATCATCAAAAAGTGCATTCGCTTTTGATAATATCCCAATCATTTGTCGAACGAGATTCATGCCAAGACTAAAATTTGTAGCGTGTATCCATGCCACATTTTTATTTTTTAAATCGCTATCAATTGTTGTAGGCCATTTAAATCCAGTGCTACCAGTGACAACAGGTATTCCCGTTTCAATTAAGCACGGAATAAGTTCACGAAAAGCATCACCAGGAAGAAAAGAGATGATAACGTCATGGCCTGCTAAGCTTTGAGCAGTGGGTACATTTGAGCGATTAAAGACCGTGGCCGAAGGGTGAGCTTCTAGAACTTTACTACCCGTTTTGCCACTACCAATTAAAGCGACTTTCATAATTGACTCTCAATGAATTCATGGTGAAGGCGCTTAATAGCATCAGGACCTTCACTGTCGTTCACTAGAAAGCAAAAGTTATGCTTAGAAGCGCCCTGACAAACCATTCTAACGTTAATATCAGCTAAGGCCTTAAAGATTCTGCTACCAAGACCTGGTGTGTGATTAATATTATTTCCAATCAGTGAGACCAAGGCTTGTTTTTCTTCTAAAGCAACTTCACCAAAACGTCTGAGGTCATGTAAAAGTTCTTTGTGGTGAGCAGTAGCCGCATCAACAGTCATTGAAACCGAAATCTCTGAGGTGGTAATAGCGTCAACACTGACTTTATGAAGAGCAAAAGCATTAAAGATATTGGCCAAAAATCCATAGGCGTTCATCATCTTTGGAGTTGTGATTGTTAGTAATGCTTGATCACGTTTAATCGCCATTGCTCTAACGAGAGGAGTAGCATCAGAACTCTTTCGAATCCAAGTCCCCTTAGCTTCGGCTTCATAACTAGAACCAACAAAGACAGCGATATTGGCACGTAGGGCAGGGCTAAGAGTAGTAGGATGAAGAACTTTAGCTCCAAACACAGCTAACTCAGCAGCTTCTTTAAATGAAATGACATCGATAGGTTGAGCATTTGGACATATACGTGGATCTGTTGTGGCAATGCCAGCAACGTCTGTCCATATTTGAACTAGGTCAGCACCAATACCTTCGCCGATTAAGGTGGCCGAATAATCCGAGCCGCCTCGTCCTAGAGTTGTTGTTATTCCTAATTCATCTTTGCCTATAAAACCCTGAGTAATATAAACAGTATCTTCACTTCGCAGATTCGGAAGAAGTTTTTTACATTTATTAGCAATCTTAGTGATGTTAGGCACAGCCTTGCCATGCTGCGAATCAGTAACCAAAACAGATCGAACATCTAACCATGCAGCTTTTTTGTCATCTTCAAAAATAGTTTGAACAGCCGTTGTAAAGAGGACGGATGATAAACGTTCACCAATACTTTGCAGCTGATCTTTGGCACGAGGGGAGCATTCTCTTAATAAATTAATCCCTCGAGCTAGCGTCGACATTTCTGATAAAAGTTGATCAACAATTTTTAATTGATCAGGCTTTAACTTTAGCTCAGTAGCTATAAGGTGATGTTTAGTTTCAACCGCGATAATGATTTTTTCACACTCTTCCCAAGATCCTTTAACGGCCATAGAAGCAAGATCTAAGAGTTGGTTGGTTGTTCCTGATGTGGCGGAGACCACGATCACTTTTGCTTTATGATCTCTGGAAACTTTTGCACTTCTGAGCATTGCAGTAGCATCTGCCATAGAAGTTCCACCGAACTTAGCGACAACAAGTTGATCCATTTTACTTCCTCCCAGAAGTTTAATTAGACGGCCACAATTTTAGATTGGGAAGAGGTAAGAGCGACAGATTCGGCAAATAAGAAGCCGTATCTGAAGTACTCCACATAGACCTTTACTTCTACATGACAGTTTGTCTGATTCAACAGGTCAAACCAACTCAGATTTTCCGAACAAAATCTAAATTTCGGCATCATCTACCTGGAGCGTCACTTTTGGGCTTCGGTCCCAATGACGCTTTACTTAGTAATGCACCTCTTCAGTTGGATATAAGCTTAACTGGATGAAATGATGAAGTCCATTGCCAAAGTTGTTTTTATTGCGTGAGGATAGAAGGAAATATTTTAAGGAATGAACATGAAAAAAGTAGGATTTGTTGGTTGGCGCGGCATGGTTGGATCGGTTCTCATGCAAAGAATGCGTGAAGAAAAGGATTTTGGCTCCTTTGATGCTTATTTTTTTACAACATCACAAGCTGGTTCTAAGGCACCTGCCGAAGCATGTTCAAAGGCCACGAACCTGTTATCTGCTGGTGATGTCGACGCTCTTAAAGAAATGGACATCATTTTAACCTGTCAGGGCAGTGATTTTACCAATGAAATGCATTCGGTTTTGAGAAACTCGGGATGGAATGGATTTTGGATTGATGCCGCTAGCTCACTAAGAATGAAAGAAAATTCAATTCTTGTTCTTGATCCTATTAATAAGAACCAACTTAACCAAGCGATTGATTCAGGCCGAAAAGACTTTATCGGCTCAAACTGTACTGTATCATTGATGCTTATGGGGTTGGGTGGATTATTTAAAGAAGACTTAGTTGAATGGGTTAGTAGTATGACCTACCAAGCAGCATCAGGAGCTGGTGCTCAAAATATGGTGGAATTATTAAAACAAATGGGTAGCTTGGCCAATGCGACCGCATCCACACTTGAAGGTAATATCTTAGAAGTCGATCAAAAAGTTAATGAAACAATGAGAGCTTCAAGTTTTCCTACTGATAACTTTGGTGTTCCATTGGCTGGTAGTCTTATTCCTTGGATCGATGTTGGACTTGAAAATGGACAATCAAAAGAAGAATGGAAAGCGCAGGCTGAAGCTAATAAGCTTTTAAACACAAAATCTATAATACCAATGGATGGAACATGCGTTCGTATTGGCGCTATGAGATGTCATTCGCAGGGCCTAACAATCAAACTTAAAAAAGATGTTGATCTTAAAAATATTGAAGAAATTATTTCATCAGCCAATGAATGGGTTAAGCTCATTCCTAATGAAAGATCTGTGACGGCAAAAGAACTTTCTCCAACGACTGTCTCTGGAACATTAAGTATACCAGTAGGTCGAGTAAGAAAAATGTCACTTGGTTCACAATATCTCAATGCCTTTACAGTCGGAGACCAGCTTCTTTGGGGAGCGGCAGAGCCACTGAGAAGAATGCTTACTCTTTTAGTATAGAACTTAGGAACAGTTATGAAGTCATTAATTACAATTACTCTTTTATCTCTACTATCTGGCTGTACAGCACTTCAGGATATGATTAATCCAATTACGGAAAGTGATAAAAAACTATTAGAAGAATCGACTCTTAACTTTGAGCCTTTACCAATCGTTAAAGTGGACGACTCAGAGATATCAAAAGCACGCGTAGAACTAGGAAAAAAACTATATCTAGATCCAATTTTATCCATCAATGATCAAATTTCTTGTAATACTTGTCATCAACTCGATAAATATGGTGTTGATAATGAGCCGACTTCTCCAGGGCATGAAGGTAAAAGAGGTGGAAGGAATTCACCAACCAGTTACAATGCTTTCTTACATATTGCTCAATTTTGGGATGGTAGAGCGAAAGATGTAGAAGAGCAGGCTCTTGGACCCATCTTAAATCCGATAGAAATGGGAATGCCAAATGAAAAGGCAGTATTAAAAAAACTCCTGGCTTCAAATGATTATCTCTCAGAATTCAAAAAATCATTTCCAAGTGTTAAAAAGCCAATCAAATACAGAAATATTGGTATTGCAATTGGCGCCTTTGAAAGAACACTGGTTACACCTTCTAGATTTGATGACTATTTAAGAGGTGATATTAGAGCGCTATCGACACAATAAAGAACTGGATTGCAAAAATTCACAGAAGTAGGATGTGTCAGTTGCCATAATGGCGTAGCTATTGGTGGAGGAATGTACCAAAAAC
>CAYGRY010000076.1:0-12923 GCA_964352405.1 uncultured Halobacteriovorax sp. | reverse complement strand
CCATTTTGGTGCTTTAGAGTACTCAGCCACGAACTGGATGAACTCTAATTATCCTGAGTGTTTTTACATTATAACTTCTATTATATTTTTAATAATTATTAATTTAAAGAATGTTAATAAGCTTATCGCTTATTCCTTACTCATTTTAAGTAATACTTATATCTTTTTATTTTTCTCAATTGATGAAATGCAAGTTTTCAGTGGTTACAACCTTAGAACAATCGTTTTTATTCCATCGTTATTATGCTTATGTTTAATGATTTTTAAAGATTTGAAAAAGACAAATTACAAAAAATATTTAATTCCTTTTTGCTATATAACACTAGTTAGTTTTGCTATTAATGATATTTATTTAACTAAACATTGGGAATCGTTTCGAGCAAAAAGGCATCTGGAACTTAGTATTTACAACAAAGGATGCTATTTAGTAGACCACGCCGATTGGGAGATTCCATATTATTCAATAAATTATCAACAGAGTTTTAAGCCATCTTTTATTGTTATCGATAATAAAGACGATTCGAGGTGCAAACTCATCGATGGCCAATATAAGATCGTACCGAAAATGTATCAATACGATAGAGTGAAGAATTACGATTTTTCTTTATTTCTTACGAAGTGAGACAACAGTCAGTTGCCAAGTAAAGTTTGTTGAACGCTCGTTACTAAGCTTTACCCATACTGGGTCTTCTTTTTTATCTAAATCATTAACCACATAAAACTCAGAGCCTATTACATTAACTATATTCCAAAGTCCTTGATGTTGGTCTTGATCAATTAAGAATTTCAAAAACATTAATCGAATTGGTTCATCAATCGTTCCAAGCTTATCTGCTTTTTTCATAGACTCTAAGGCAAATCTCGTTTGATATTTTTTTAGTGCTTCTTTCAGGACGTCCACCACTCGTTGGGTAAACTTTGGTTCACTCACAAAACGTTTCATATCAACATCGATAGGATCTAAACCATCTTTGTGTATTTTTAAAGCATACTCAAAGGCTGATAGCGGTACTGGAGTTGGTGTTGGATTTGGTGTCACCACTACAATAGGTGCCTTTGTTTCTTTTTTGGGAATGATGATTGGTGTTGCCATCGGCGTTGGCTTTGGTAAAACCGCCACTACTGGCCTTGAAGTTGGCTTAGCCACTGGTGTTGGCTCAGAAAAGAGAAATTCGCCTAGTCCTCGATCATCAAATTCCTTTAAGGCTCCTGGTAAGAACAAAACACCTTGCGGATAGCGAGAGTCTCCAAAAGTTAACTTACTTTTAACTGCTGGCATGATCCATTCAAGCGGCGGATGCCAACGCTCTCTAATCGAAAGAAGTCTGGCATAACGAGCAAGACAAGCTTCACCGTGCCCACCAATGTTAATAACTTTCAGCACATTTGAATTTGCAAGCACTGGCGCAATTTCTGGTAATTTGGAAATGCCATATAACTCGTCTTTTTCTGAACAGATTCTTTGAAAAAGCTCTTTATCAATTTCACAAGCACCAATTAAACCAGCCGTTACATCAGAAGGTGGTAAGCTATCACATCCTGCTTTTTGTGTTTCACACCAGCCTCTTACGCGACTTTGAGCTGGATCAAGTTCTTCTCTTGTATTTCGAACACGGGCGAGCCAATTTTTTTGAGTTTTATCATTGAAGCGCTCAAGACTAAGCAGTGCCATATCTTTATTGATAACTGATCTAGCGCGTGAGATGAATTTCTTCATATCATCACTTTTCGGTTTACATTTTCTAAACAGAAGATCGTAAGAGATTGAACAAGTTTGACTTGATTGTCCAAAACCATAAAGAGTCTCTTGATAGTCTTTAAAAGACTCATATAAATAAGACAAAGTTAACAGTCGATAGAGATACCTAATATAATCAATATTTTCTGCTAAATAAGAATTGGGACAAGCAGATTGGCTTGGTAAATCTTCAAACCATGTTTGCTCTAATTCAAAAAGAGCATTGGATGTTACAGGTGCCAGATAATTAGTAGAAAAGATATCATCTGCAAAATCAAGATTACCGTTTGATAATCGGTATTCCATCTTGGCATCTAATGGGCCAGCGTAAGAGTCAATATCTGACTCACCTAAACCAACTGAATCATAAAACTGTGCATTACCTGCATAGAGATTTGAAGTTAAGAAGAATAGGATGAGACCAATATATTTCAACGTTCTACCAACCAAAGGCTTAGGGCCGGGACATAAGTTATTACAGCTAAAGCAAACACTAAAAGTATTAAATAAGGAAAGGTTGCACGGTATAGCTCAGTCACAGGTTTTTTAAATCTAAAACTTGATATGAATAAATTAATCCCTACAGGTGGAGTTATATAGCCAATTTCTAGATTTGTTAAAAAGATAATAGCTAAGTGAACTGGATCAACACCAAATTCTGCAGCGATTGGTGTAATGAGGGGTACGACCACAATAATGGCACTGAAGATATCCATCATAGCGCCGACAACCAGTAAGAAAATATTCAAGAAGAAGAGGAATGCCCATTTATTAGAAATATATTCGCGCATAAGATCTAGGATCTTCATCGGAACTTCTTCATCGACCAAATAATTAGTTAAACCAAGAGCACAGCATAAAATCAGGAGAATACCCCCTACTAAGCTCATGGCATCTAAGGTTACTTTTGGAACATCTCTAAATAAATGAAGATCTTTATAGATAAAACATTCAATTATTAAAACGTAAAAAGCAGTCATGGCCGAAGCTTCAGTTGGAGTAACATATCCACCATAGATGCCAGTTAAAACACCAACAGGAAGTAATGCTTCAAAAAATGAACCTTTAAAAGCTGCTACGAGTTCTTTAAAATTGAAAGATCTTTTAGCAGCTCTGGCTGTTCCATTTTTTATAGACCATAAGGACAGTACAAGAATAAGAAAGATACCTGGTAAAAGGCCTGCTAAAAATAATTGATCGATATCAACTTTAGCGACAATACCATAAAGAATGATGGGTAAACTCGGAGCAAATAATAAGCCCAAAGAACCCGATGTTGTTATAAGACCAAGACTGAAATCTTCTGAGTAGCCTTCATTTTTTAAGATTGGAAAGAGAAGACCACCTAATGCGATGATCGTTACACCAGAAGCGCCAGTAAATGCTGTAAAGAAAGCACAAATAACAAGCGAGACAATCGCCACTCCACCAGGAAGCCAACCAAGAGCAGCATCAGCTAATCTTAAAAGTCGTTTAGGGGATCCACTCTCGGCCATAAGATAACCGGCCAAGGTAAAAAGTGGAATTGTTAACAAAGTAGGAGCTGAGGATATTCGGTATATCTCTACAGCAACGGCTGAGAGTTCAACATCTGTAAAACTAAAAGCCGTCATGGCAGCTAACGCCATAATGACAAAAAGTGGAACGCCTAAAATTGCTAAAAAGAATATCCCTGCGCTAGCAAAAATCGCACTCATGCAATACCTTCCTTCGTGAAGGTTTGCAGGAAGCGGTACATAAAGCGATAAGCAATCAGTGAGAGTCCAAAAGGAATAATGCCGACTAAAAATCCGCTATGAATCCCCCAAAAAACTTCATGTCCATATTCCATTTCAATATTCATAAACTGCCATGAAGCACGAACTAACCATATTAGGGCCATACCTGATGCAAGATTCATCACTCTATGACTGAGTCGTTTGGCCCAATCAGGTCCATTCATATCAATTTTTTTATTAAGGACATCAATAGCGATATGAGTTCCACGTCCTGTGGCAACGACACCACCTAAGAACGTCGATAAAAAGACTAAATGCCTTACAAAAGGTTCCATCCATAAAAATGATGTTTCAAACCAGCGCATAACGATGGCAAATACACTTAAAGAAAGCATAAGTGCGACACAAATCACCAACAGATAGGATGATCCTTTTTCAATGAGCTTATCAATGAATCGAAACAATGCCATAGAGACTTCCTTATTTAAGACTCTTTGTTAAAAGGTCATAAGCTTCAGCACTAAAGAGTGGTCCTTTTAATCGTTTAACCATTGCTTCTCTTAAGACTTTACCTTTTTTAAGGTCAGCTTCTGGAAATTTCAGCATTTCAATTCCTGAAGCTTTCATTACAGATAAGGCTTCCTTATTATCTTTATCATTAGCCTTATTCACATCTTCAACATACTTGGCGCTAATTTCTTTAATCTTTGCGTGATACTGAGCTGGAATTTTGTCCCACATCTTTTGATCTAATAAAAAAGCACCAACTGAATAGGTGATAGGAAAGTCGACGATATATTTAATTTTTGTATTCCACTGAAGAGCCAGCATTCCCATTGGAGGGGCATAGGCGGCTTGAATAATTCCAGTTGATAAAGATGAGAGAACATCTGGAAGTGGAAGTGGAACTGAAACAAGATTCATTTCACTGATCATCGCTTCAACTAACTTATCCCCTTCCCATGACCAAATTTTAATCCCATTAAGCTTGTCTAGACTTTCTGTTTTAACTTGAGAAACAAAATAAATCATTCCAAGTTCAAAAAAACCAATATTTTGAAAACCAACTGCCTCAAATTGTTTATTAAAGAAAGGTGTCATTTTCCCAAGAGTTGATAACGCTTTTTCACGATCGGCTCCAAAAGTAAACGGAAGCTCAATAACACGAACATCTCCTGCAATTTCGCCAAGAGTTTTTCCGGTGAAGATACCACCATGAAGCTGACCAACTCTTATTTTTCTTAGAACATCTGGTTCATCGCCCTGCGAGCCACCAAAATAAAATCTAAGTTTTACTTTTCCATCCGTTGCTTTTTTAATTTCCTTGCCCATCTGATCCATTTTCTTGGCCCATGTTGTTCCCTCTGGGGCCAACACGCCAACCTTAACGGTCTGAGCGTTGATCGCGAAACTTAAAAACAAACCTGCGATTAATGCAAACTTCATATAAAATATCTCCTAAAAAAATTCTTTTTCATATTTTTTAATGATCGACCAACGCTTTAGAGCAACGGCCTGAAAGGCACGAATGGATTTATCTTTAAAGGCCACATTCGACTCAGCACCTGGACTCCAAATCAAATCTTCTTTATTCAGCACTTCTGCTTGATTTAAAACTTTTTTAACACTAGCCCATTCATCTTCATCTCCCATTGGGATGACGTAATACTGAAGGTAGGTCACGTGAACAAGCCAGTTATTTGGATTTAATTCAATCGCCTTCTTGAAAATCTCACGACCCTTTTCAGGATCTCCACCTAGCATACGGGGACGACCAGCTTCATAGGCAGCATAGAATAATTGGCAAGCACCGTGATTGATATTTGGATCTTCTTTACAAACCCAATCAAACATTCCTTTTGCAATTGATAACTGAGCAACCAATGTCATATCGTCTTTTTTAAGATTGATTAATCCACCCATCGCTTGAGCAAAAAAAGCGACGGCCTCATGAGTTCTTTTGTCACTGGAAAGTTTTTTAGAAAGAAGACCTTCGACTCCACCTTCTTCACGAGGAGATTTTACGAGCTGATCCCAAGTGATTCCTTGTTCAACGAAATATTCTAGTCCGTATTCAATAGCGCGAGAATAAAAATGCTGAGCTTTGGAAAGTGCAATTGATTTATCTTTATCACTGTATTGATCAGCAAGTGCTTCGGTTTCATGAATAGCAAAAGCATACGCGGTATAACCTTTAACTAAGGCAACTAAAAGATCATCATCTTCAGGAGATAAAGAATAAAGTCCTTCGACCACTTTAAGATTTGGCCCTACACTTTCTTTTAAATGATCCCAATCTGGTTCTGTTTCCATCTCATAAGCGGCATCAAAAAGTAGTCCGGCAGTGGTTCCAACGGCCATTTTTTGAATACCACCACAGCTGGTTAGCGATAAAAAGAGTGTCAGTGCCAACACAATTGGGGCAAATGTCATGAACAAACTCCATTAAAAAATCGAGGGTTTATCGTTGATTACGATTTAGAATGCCCTCAATTTCAACTAGTTACAATTGTGCACCATGTAGGGAAAAGCATCCACTTTTACCTACTATGGAAATATTTTCGGGTCGTGTTATTATTGCAATTAACCGGGTATTGTCCCGCTAAGGCCGACTAATCTTCCTACCGAAGAGAGTTGGTACTTTTTAGTCCCCTAAAAGGAGACGCTATTGGCCGCTTTGTCATACGAGTAAGGCGCCTTCCCAAAATGAGTCTACTTCTATAGGCTCTACTCCCGGAAGGTTAAGCTTGAAAGAATTCAAAGTTTAACTTTGGGAGTCAGCATGAAGACTTTAGAAAAAAAGTCCATTCAATTGGACACTGTAACTTTTGAGGGTATACCAACCCTTCAGGTTAAACCTATGTCGCTGAAGAAGCTTAGCCTTCGTCCACGCAAGTCATTTACACGTGTAAAAAGCCTTCGTCCTTTAAAGGCCGCTGGTAATAAAAGTGTAGATTTGACTGAAATGGCGAACGACTAATCTAAGTAGCGAGCGAAATTAGTTTGCAAGCGCTTAATGGCTTCGTCTCTAACTTTTCCTAATTCATCAAGTTGCTTTTCTTGCAACCATAAGACGTATTTTCTTCTGGCTTCATAAATCGCGTTTATATAATTCACTTGAAGATTTTTCATCTCTCTAAAACAAACTTTTCGCTCGTCTTTAGAGAGCTTTCGCCCTTCATCTGCCGTTTTGCCCAACTCGCCTACATCGCCTAAGACCATGGTTGAATATTCGCCGTTACAAACTTTCTTTTTATTGTCGAAGTAGCGATCAAGAAGCGCTCGTAAACTTTCGACGTTTTGAGAAAATTGATCTGGCTTGAGATCTTGTAGCTCTTTGATCTTTGTCTGAATGGCAGAACTTTCAGCATTAGCATCGTCTGGAACCTGTGTTTGAGCAAACACCGATGAAACGAAAAATATTAAAAGTACTAAAATCTTAATCATCTAGAAAATTCTCGGTAGTTAAACTTTTCTCTTTATCATCATGGCTTTCATGTAACGAGATGGCAAAAGCTATTTGATAAAGCACTCACGCCAACTGTTTGACTCATCACCTATAAACTTCTTTAAATGAATCACTATATCTGACAAAGGAAAGCCTACCACAGCAGAATATGAACCTTTGATTGTTGAAATAAAAGTAAGACTTGGACCCTGAATTCCATAGGCACCCGCCTTATCAAGAGAGTCCCCTGTGCTTAGATAACTTTCTAAAATTTCAGGCGAAATCTTATCAAAAGTCACTTCAGTGGCAATGATAAAACTATATGGCTTTTGCTCAGCAGTTGTAAAAGCGACAGCCGTTCTAACGATATGAGTTTTACCTGAAAGAGTTTTAAGTATTCTTCTGGCATCGTCGACATCATTAGGTTTGTTGAAAATCTCATCACCAAGGCAAACAATTGTATCTGAAGAAATGATCAACGGTTCAGCTGAAAAGTTTTTTTTCAAACACTGATCCAGAACAGCTTGACCTTTTTGAATAGCTAAATCTCTTACAACATCATCAGGTGTACTAAAAGTTGAAACTTCATCTAAATCTGCTGTTACGATAGTAAAGGGTATATCAAGATGAGTGAGAAGTTCTTTTCTTCTTGGACTTTGACTTCCAAGAATGAGCTTAAAAGTTTTTTCTTGCATTCATAACCTTCCATAAAGGTTTTGTTGTACTGTTAAGTATCTCACCTTCATTAGATTCGGTTTTAATTGTTATCGGAGCAAGGGCGTAAGCATCAATCGCTTTAAGATAAAAAGCATCACTCCACTTCTCGGAAGGAATTTTTTCTCCCTTCGCTATCATGATTCGATTAAACTTATCTGTTTCAATCAGCTGAGTTGTTTCTGATCTACGTGAGTATTCCAGCATAAACTTAGTGCGGCTCTCAATCTCTCCGGATTCTAGGTCTCCGGACCACAACCTGTAACCATTCTCTGCAGCTAGTTGAAGTCTTGTTTTATTTTGGTAAATAAATTGACTTCGCTGAGCTAACATTATTTCTCTAGCAACATAAATTGTCGGTATACGAAGAGTTATATATTCGGCCATCGCAAATTGAAGTTCATTTTCAGCTTTTGAAAATTCACGACCTCGTTGATCAAAACGATACCAAGTTCCTGTATCCATATTTTCAGAACTAGTATTATCAAAACCACGCATATAGGCCGTCGCTGACGTTTCTCTATCGTCTTTAAGTCCTATTTCTTTCATTGTTCTATTTTTAACAAAACTTTCGTTTCCACTCAAAGAAATTGCTTCTAAAATAGGATTTCGACTAACCACTGTTCCGTTTTGCATCACCAATAACAAAATGGTCTCTTTACCTTTATGCCATTGATTGTTTTCTTCAATCAATTTGTTAAGTCTTTCATATTGCATTTGAATAATAGGCTTACGTTCAACATCAACATAGAATTTTGCATCATTCACTTTCGGAACTTCTGAAAACAAATTCGCTTCAAAATAATTTAACGGTAAAAAGAGTGGATCCGTTTCTTTTAAATTATTTGGCTCAAACGTTTGTGCTTGTCTCGAAATCCAAAGCGCATGGCCGTAATTCAATCTAGCATGATGAAAAACCACTTTAGGTGAGATATTAATTTCTTTAAACGAGATCGATGTATTAGGTGAAACTCTAAGCATCGTTCCATCCATTAGAAATAACCACGCGTATGAATCTTTAGCCGTTATAATTTCATCGCCTTCATTTATTCCAGATCTAAACCTTAGAAGGGACGATCCACTTCCACGAAAAACTTGGCAATCACCGACACACTCAAGTCCGAGACCGACTTGCTCAACAAGCCCTCGTTCTCTGAGGTTTCTGCGCCATCTCGGTTCACGGTCTTTAAGCGCACTATCATCTTTCCACTCATCGATATCGAGCCATTGCACAGTGTCCAATTTCTCCCAATCGATCAATGAATAGGACTGACCTGAATAAAAATCCTGGCGAGATAGAATCTGCTCTTTTGTTTCTAGTTCTGGTTCTTGGGCCATAAGCCCAAAAGAAATTAGGTAAATGATTGATATCGCAATGAATTTCATGTCTTTTTATCGGTTAATCTGGCCCATTGTTTTGAACCTTCACGCTAAATGTCTTAGTGGGGAAAGAATTTCCTTAAAATGCATCAGAAACAGGCCAAAATGCGGCTAACCTGTTAGAATCCCTTGGTCCAACATTGGCTTGAGTATGGCCCTCTGGGAGTAGTGAAGTGAGCGAGATTACAGAATCAGGTTTTTCATTTGTTGAAACAGAACATGAAGTTTTAAAGCTGTGGCGTGAAAAGGACATTTTTAAAAAGTCACTTGAGCAAACTAAAACCAAACAGCCTTATATTTTTTACGACGGCCCTCCATTTGCCACGGGTCTTCCTCACCACGGACACCTTCTAGCTTCAACGCTTAAAGATATTATTCCACGCTACTTTACCATGAAGGGTCGTTATGTTTCCCGCCGTTTTGGTTGGGATTGTCATGGTCTTCCAGTTGAACATGAGATTGATAAAAAACTTGGCATGTCGGCACAAGACGCTGTTAAAAAATTAGGTGTTAAAGGTTACAACGACGAATGCCGCTCTATCGTTGATCGTTATGTTAACGAATGGGAAAAAACCGTTACTCGTATTGGCCGTTGGGTTGATTTTAAAAATGATTACAAAACGATGGACGTCACGTTCATGGAATCAGTTTGGTGGGTCTTCAAACAGCTTTGGGAAAAAAACTTGGTTTATCAAGGGACTCGTGTTGTTCCTTTTTCAACAGCGCTTGGAACTGTTCTATCTAACTTTGAGGCCGGTCAAAACTATCAAGATGTTCAAGATCCTGCTGTCACAGTAAAATTCAAGCTTAAAGATGAAGATAAATATGTCTTAGCTTGGACGACAACTCCTTGGACACTTCCATCGAATCTAGCTCTTTGTGCTGGCGCCGACATTGATTATGTTCTGGTTGAAGAAGCTGGTGAGAAACTGATTCTCGCTAAAGATCGTCTCGAGTCTTATAGCAAAAAACGCGAGATGAAAGTTTTAGAAGAATTCAAGGGAAGCACACTTAAAGGCAAACGTTACGAGCCGTTGTTCCCATTCTTTGCCAATGAAGCCGATAACGGCTGTTTCGTTATTTTAAATGATGATTATGTTAGCACTGACGCTGGTACAGGTATCGTTCATACAGCACCTGGTTTTGGTGAAGACGATAATCGCATTATGAAAGAAGCTGGTATCACGTCAATTGTTTGTCCAGTTGATGATGCTGGTAAATTTACTAAAGAAGTTGCTCCTTATCAGGGTATTCAAGTTAAAGAAGCTGATAAACAGATCATGAAAGATCTAAAAGAAGCTGGAAAAATGTTTGAACAAGGTGTGCTGGTTCACAGCTATCCTTTTTGTTATCGTTCAGACACTCCACTTATCTATAAGGCGATCCCATCTTGGTATGTGAGTGTTGAAAAAATTAAAGATCGCTTACTTGCTTCTAATAAACAGATCAACTGGGTTCCAGATCATCTTCAAAACGGACGTTTTGGTAAATGGCTTGAAGGAGCTCGCGACTGGTCTATTTCTAGAAACCGCGTTTGGGGAACTCCACTTCCGATTTGGCATAATGAAGAATCAGGAAACTTTAAATGTGTTGGCTCAATTGAAGAGCTAGATAAACTCTCCGGCGTCAAAGTCAGTGATCTTCACCGTGAGCACGTTGATAATATCGAATTTAAAGTCGACGGCGAAGCTGGGACTTATAAACGAATTACAGAAGTTCTGGACTGTTGGTTTGAAAGTGGTTCAATGCCATACGCTCAACTTCACTACCCTTTTGAAAACAAAGAACTCTTTGATCAAGGCTTTCCAGCTGAGTTTATTGCTGAAGGACTCGATCAAACTCGTGGTTGGTTCTATACACTCACTATTTTATCGACAGCGCTTTTTGATAAGCCTGCTTTTAAAAACGTTATCGTTAACGGCATCGTGATGGCCGAAGACGGTAAGAAAATGAGTAAGCGTCTTAAAAACTACACAGCTCCTGATGAGTTGATGGAAACTTATGGTGCAGATGCTCTACGCCTTTATCTTATCAACTCAGGACTTGTTAAAGCTGAAGAGCAGCGTTTTTCTGATGCTGGTGTCAAAGAGATGGTTCGTAAGGCGCTACTGCCATGGATGAACTCATTTAAGTTTCTTCACACATATGCCGGTGTTGATAACTGGAATGCTAAAGATCATTTTATTTTAAGTGATAACATCACTGACCAATGGCTATTATCAAATCTTCAAACGCTTAAGAAGAATATCGCCAAAGAGATGGAAGCTTATCATCTCTACAATGTTGTGCCGGCGCTATTTAACTTCATCGAAGATTTAACTAATTGGTATATTCGCCTTAATAGAAATCGTTTCTGGGGTGAAGGTTTAACTGACGATAAGAAAAAAGCGTTCTCAACTTTATATACTGCTGTTCGTGAACTCTCGATTGCCATGGCACCCTTTGCACCATTTCTTTCAGAGCATGTTTATCAGCAGCTTTCAGCTTTTGCAGGTCACTCTCAACCAGAATCAGTTCATCTTTGTGACTACCCTGTCGCCAATGAAGAACTCATTAAGCCTTCACTTGAAGATGCCGTTGGTAGAATGCAGCAGCTTATTCTTCTTGGCCGTCAAAAGCGCGTTCAAGAAAATATCAAAGTGAAGACACCTCTTCGCCGCTTAAGTGTAATCCATAAAGACAAAGCACTTCTTGATGAAATCAGAAAGCTTGAAGAATACATCAAAGGCGAACTGAACGTTAAAGAGATCGTCTACGAAACGGACGAAGCTAAGTTCATTAATCTTTATGCGAAACCAAATCTTCCTGTCCTTGGTAAACGTCTTGGTAAAGAGATGGGTCGTTATATGAAAGCGATTCAAGGCCTAGGAGCTTCTGACCTGGAAAAGTTAGAGCAAAATGGTGAGCTTGAAATCCAAGGACAAAAATTTGTCAGTGATGACTTCTTAATTTTTAGAGAAGCAAAACCTGGAACATCAGCTCTATCAAATCGTCTGATCTCCATTGATCTTGATTGTAAGTTGGATGATTCCCTTATTCGTGAAGGTTTAGCTCGTGAAGTCGTCAATCGTATTCAAAAAACCAGAAAGGATATCGGTCTCAAAGTCGATGATCGCGTAAAGGTTATCTACGAGTGCGACGGTGAGCTTGAAAAGGCCATCAGCGAGCATAAAGACTATATTTGTGGTGAAACGCTAGCTAGCGAGCTTATAGCTGGCAAGGCCGCTGAAAGCCACCAAATCGAACAGTGGCAACTAGGGTTGTCAGTTTCAAAGATAAACTAAACAAAAAGGGGCTTAGGCCCCTTTCTGTTTTTTCAGTACTTTATCAATTTAATCTATCCCTTCTCCTCAACAATTTTGACCATCTTGCCGACAGGGTTACTGTTAAAGAACTCTTCACAATTCTTTGGGGGCTAACGTGGCGAAAAAACAACGCTGTGAAATTGAACTGCATCATAACGGAAAACCCCAAGCCATTAGTTTTAGTGCGGCCATTTCAGATCCACATTTATGTGATCTTCTAATGAGTGAGTTCGCTCCTCTAGGTCTTGCAAGTCACGAAAAACGTGAATTATCTCGTCGTGATCGTGAGCAATTATGTCGCTTTAGAAATCTAGAAAGTCATGATGTTAAAAAACATGCCACAAAATTTTTAAAAGCTGTTTCAAAGATTCGTGCTGGATCAGAAGTTGTTATTTCTGCTAGTGACGTTGGCGCCTATGTTTGTTTAGCCGCTATCTATTCTGGCAATCTTCCAGACCATATTACTCTTTCATTTAAGCTAAAAGATATTCCAGTCAAACTCTTTCCAAAAGAGCTTGTTCATACTGATATGCCTCATAACGTAGATATTAATGTCTACTCTGAAGAAGACTCTTGGATTAATCGTTTTCAGACGATCTGTGAGCTTCCAGCGCATATGG
>CAYGRY010000075.1:0-13081 GCA_964352405.1 uncultured Halobacteriovorax sp. | reverse complement strand
GCCATCTGACGAGCACGCTTAACTGCTGTTGTAGCAAAACGCTGATGCTTACGGCTGATGTTTGAAACGCGAGCTGGTGAAATTTTACCAAACTCGTTAACAAGCCATGCGTAAGTTTTTGGATCTTTCCAATCAGCTTTGATTTGATTAACTGTGAAGAAACATGAACGACGACGAGCAAATCTTTTGTCAGATTCAACTCCGCCCTCTTCTTCATCAGTATCAGTGACAGAGCCATTGTACTTTTTAGAAAAAGGAGTCTTGTAATTCTTAACAAGAGTACCGATGTCTTTTTCTTCGCCAACCTTAATAACCATGTGACGGAGTACACCTTCGTTAATACCAAAACGACGAGCCAATTCTTTATTGTTCGCGTTGTTAGCTTTGAAAAGGAAATACATAAAATGACCTGACGACGTACCGTTTTCGGTAGGCTGAGCAAGATTCATTTTACCCCAATCATCTTGGATAAAAACTTCGCCATCGTGTTGGCCGACTACATCACGAACCAAAGTGTTAAGCTTTTCGATTTGTTCATCTGAAAGCTCAGTTTTGGCAACTAGAGAAAGCTCGTAAATCATAAAACCTCCTGGACATTAACGGCCCATTCCACACCATGTGGTAATGAGCGAGTCTGATTTCGAGAGGCCACAACTTAGCACCCAAATATCTGGATTTCAAAGGTTTTACGCTGACTGGCGAATTACTTTAAGATTAAGGGAAAGAAGCTTAAATCAATGCGATTAGATGCATTCTGACACAGCATAGCATAAGCGCTAACTGCCTGAGAATTCGATAGGAACTGACTTTTGAGTGGTACACAGTTGGCCGGAATATTTACGCTAAGCGCTACAGGACGCTTAAACGAATCTTCGCTTGCTACCATTGTGTAGAGCCTGTCGCCATAAATCAGGGTCGAGTTTACCGCAATCGATGGCTGATTGCCCTGCTCACTTTGAACAATTACGCTTTGAAGCGTTTCACTGAAATTAACTCCAGGAAAGCTTGAGTCGCGGTTAATTGGTAAACGATGGGCTTTGGGTGCCTGATTATTTTTTTGATCGTAAACATAAACATGATAACGAGATTCAAAAAATAATGTTTTTCGATCATGACTTTCAAAAGTCGCGGCTACTTCAAAGAATGGATTGCTCCAGCCGGAAGTTATTAATGTCCAGGCGTCATTTGCTTGGCCTTGCACGAAAGGTTTTACTCGAGCACTCGCTCGATCTAGAAGTGCCATTTGAAATGAATTTTTTGAAACACTGTAGTCTTCTAAGCTTCTTGTGATCAACGACATATTTCCAACTTGAAAGACGTCACGATCGGCGTGGGCTTCAAGTTTCATTTGTCCAACTTTAGAAACACTCATGATGAAAAAGCGACGGTAGAAATCTTCTCCGACAGAAACAACGTGTCGAATACTTCCTTCTTTTTTCTCTAAAGCTGACTGAGGAAGTGTGCGCTCAATAAGAACGTTTTCCCATGGTGCTGGTGTTAAAACATCACGTAAGTTTTGTTTAAAGGCTACTGTATCAACAACACGTGGACGAAGAATAGTTTTATCATTTTCCTGAACGGGCTCAAGATAATAAAGCCTTGAACTCATGCTTGGTGGTTCATGATCAAGTAGATCAGTTGAATTATCTTGCTCTGGCATAAACCATGCTTTTTGATAATAAGGAACTGAAAGCTCACCTAGAAATGTTGAAACTTTGATCCAAGAAAAGTCTGCTCGTTCACCATCTTTTAAAGGCAACCCTTCAAAAGTTGTGATTGGTAATTCCCAGCGTGAGTTCTTTTCAAATAATTCACTTCCATCAAGTTTAGTTACCGTCAGAACAAGTTGATCTCTACGAGCATTCATGCCGTAAAAAACAAGATCGTTTTCACCATCAAAATTGATGTCTCGCTCAAATACAGCAAGCAGTTGATGATGATCTTCTAAGGTTACATCTGCAAGCTTGGCCTTTTCATCGCCAGCATTAGCGCGAATTGATATAACACGAATTTTATCGGCTGATTTACCTTGAATATAGCCATGAAAGTCAGAGCTTGGCTTACTTTCAACCGAAACCATGCCAACTCTCGATAGTTTTCTAGAGCCATTAATTGAGGCTAAAGCATTAACTGGTATTCCCTCAATTTGAGTTTCAATGAGATCGTTTCTCTTAAGTTTTCTCGCAAATGATAAAGTGATTGGAGTAGATGTTTTCTTACCATCAACTTCAACAGAGAACTTAACAGGTATTTCACTGTCGACGTTTAAATCGATGAGTTCACCTGAAACAATGATTTTTTTATTATCAACAACTTCAACAGAAGCGTTAACACCATCGATATTAACTGCAATGTCTTTTTCAGGTTGACCAAAGACTTCTAAAGGAAGATCAAAAGAGAACTTTCCTTCATCTGTTATATCAACTGTCACGAGATCTTTAACTAAGACACTGGCAAATGTATTTTTATCTTGTTTAAGAGCTTCACGAATCGATAGTGCTCCAAAACGAACGAAGCGCTGATCTTTATCTGTGACTAATTTTTTAGCTGAAGCATATAGCTTTGCTTTAATTTCGTTTGCTTTAAGAGTTGGGTCTTGAAGTTTTAATAAAGCGGCAGCGGCTGAAACAAAAGGTGCAGCTTGGCTTGATCCGTTTTTGGCTTCATAACCTTGAACGCGAAGAGTTCTTGATTCCATAGCCTTAGGATGAGTGGAAACAATCCATTCACCTGGAGCGACGAGATCAACTTTGCCACCATGATTTGAAAATTCAGAAATATGCCCTTGGTTATCAATCGCACCAACACAGATAACGGCTGGATGGGCACAAGGCCATGTCGGAACATCTTTATTGTTATTACCTGCAGCGGCAACAAGAATGATTCCTCGCTCAGCGGCCACATCTAATGCACGAACAATCTTTGGAGTATTCACAAGTTTAGGCCAACCTAAACTCATATTAATAACATCAACATTTGATTCAACAGCAAAGGCCAAAGCATCAGCGATGATATCAGTGATGACTCTGCCTTTATAAACGAAGCCATTCGTATCTTTACTTAACACTTTCAATGGCAAAATCTTAACAGATTCTGGGGTCACGCCTTGAACACCAGAGCCATCAACATTGGCAGCAATAATACCTGCAACGTGAGTGCCGTGTCCGGTATCATCTTTCATATCAGCATTTTCAAGAAAGTCTTTACCAACAAAAACTCTGTCAGTTAAATCGGCGTGATTCATATCAATACCTGAATCAATCACGGCAACTATAACTTCTCTACCCTTTTCAAGTTTTCGAAGCTCTTCGATACCTGGCCAGTCAATATCAATACCAGTTGTACCAACAACTTCCTCGCGGCGAATTTCACCTTCGGCGCGAAAGATTTTTTGTCCATTATTTTTAAGTCCCCACTGCTGATCAAACATTGGATCGGCGGCGAAAACCATTGAAGATAGAATAAATGTAGAAAGGAAGAACTTTAACTTCATAGTCTCTCCCTTAGCCAATAGCCGTTTAACTCGCCCTCTTGAATACCAAGCATCTGCTTGATCTTTTCAAAAGGTCCATTCCAAAACCTTGAGCCGATACGACCTTCGGTATTCGTCTGAATCGTATCATTTAGAACTTCATCGTTATCACGAAAACCATTCACTTCACCGTGGACAAATAGGTTATCTTGTCCAAGCAGCATTTTGAGCTCTTTATAATCAAGATCTTCATAAAGATCACGGTAGAGTCTCATCAAACATTTCGTGATATCTTTCTCGTCTTTATTGTCTTCAATTTTGTTACGGCACTTATTATTTTGATAAATGACGGTGTTGAGCGTTCCACATGACTCGATTCGACGACCATCACTTAATCTTCTCGATCTAATTTGTTCTTCTCGACATCCACGTTCTCTGATGCCGCGAGCTTCTTCATAGAGATACTCAAAGTAGATAAGGGAGTTTGGATGAATAGTTTCAAGCTTTTTAAAACCCGCTTCATAGAGGTTTAAGTTCACTGTTACATCAAAAAGTTTTAATTTATCAGTGTTATCAAGAGTTCTTTCATCAAAGAGTTGAAAGCCAAACTTCTCGTTAGCATCACGCATATGCCTTTTAAGTTTTTTTACTTTTTTACTCCAGCCTTCCCAACGATCTGAAAGACGCATGAATCTTTCGTTATAATGATTCTCTTCATCAAGGCTGGTTTCAAAACGAACACTTGTAGTCGTCCCCATACCACCAATAGTTTGAGCAGGGTTTTGCCAAGTCGGAGAACCCCAATTCACGTTGGCCGATAGACGTTGAAAACCATAGTTAATAATATCTTTGGTGAAAGCTTCCCAATTTAAGCCAGATTGCTTTTCATCTGTTAAAGCTACGTATTTACCTTTTAGCCCATCACGTGATTCGATATTAAAGAGAGTGTCTGACTTAAGTTTCTTATGTCTCCAAAAGAGAAAGGAGAACTTTGAACTTTTATCTAAGAAGTCTGCTTCAACAACATTTGGTTTTTGAATTTCTTCTAATAGCTCTGCTGAACCTGTACTTAAAAATTCTGCAACGGCATAAGCCTTATCAAAGAGTCTTGGGTTTTCTTTGACGTCAGGGTTTAAGTCAATTTCATGAAGACGAACAGAGAAATTACCTTTTTGTTTTCTCCAGCCTAGACGAATGATCGGTACAAATCTTTCAATTGAAACGTTTAAGCTCCAACCTTGTCCGTGCCCAAGATCATCATAGATTTGAAGTGTTTTCTTATCTTTCTTATAAATTTGGATTCTTCTGATATCAACGATATCTGCACTACCTGATAAAGATAGATGCAGTGGAGTTCCCATTATACTTGTTCCAAGCGAAGCACCCATCGTCGGCATTGCTCTTTCTGTATATAGAACAGACTCTCCAACACCAAGGTTTTCATTAAGATGCTTAACGATCTGTGCTAACTGAGAGTCATCTTCATCAAGACTCCAATCCTGGTTAGGATTTTCAGAATTTCTAAGATCAGCTAATTCATCAAGTTTCTTACTCATTTGCCATTTAATCAATGGAACAACGATATTCTTGTACGGTTCTTTGAATACATTCTTTAAGCTACGAAGTGGCTTTAAATGAGTCCAATTTTTAGAGATCGTTACAGTACCTTTAATAGAAGCCGTAGGAGCAAACTCTAAATTTTCAATTCCTAATTGACCACCAAGTTGAATTCCCCAACCAATTGAATCTGCAAGTTGAACCAAATTATCTGTGCCCAAATAATTACCAACAACGACATCTCTAGATGCTGTTAAATTAACATCGCCAACAGGTGAAAACCAAGTGCCGACAGGAAAATCCATGATGTAGCCTGTTTCAATGAAGTGCTCAAGCCCTTCTTGAAATTGCTGTTGATGAAACTCTCCCCTAACTTGGTTAGGGTTAAAGAGTGAAAGCTCTTGATTCGCCCTTGCGACAAGATTATCAATAGCAAAGGCTTGGATTTTTGATAAAGCATACCAATGGACGCCTTTAAATGGCGATTCTGGGTCACCGTAAGCAAAGCGACTGGCATAGCCATCCCAGTCTTGTAGTTCTAGTTTGCCTTTTTTGAGATAGTCACCATGACTAACTTCAACCTGATATGGCAAGGCAACCGATGGCTCAGAAAAGTGTTCTAATAATGCATTTCTTCTAGAAGAAATTTTTTCAGTTAGAAGTTTTGAAACTTCTAATGGGAAGTGAGCAAGCTCAACGGCCTGACGTAGATCATCTTTTGAAAGCATTTCAAGACGGCGAAGAACCCATTTCGCATCATCGGCAGTTGTTGCAAAAATTCCTCGGGTAAAATGAGGCAAAATTACAGAATTATTATCTTTACGACCAACCGTCCATTCAAACTTATTGGCACTTTCGCCTAAATCTAAAAGAGCATATGGTATAATCAGTGATCTTAAAGTTCTATTTGTTAATGTTTGCGGAGGGACACCCATTGCGAGATTATAGTGATCGCTTGAATTTGGAACAGTGATAGCAATATCTCTAAAAATAATCGTTAACGAATCTTCATCTTTACTTTCAATCCAACGACTAGCAGCTCCAAGAGTAGCTCTAGGAATCTGACTTTCAGTCACTTGATCCATTTCTTCTTTTGATTCGAATTGTACTTTAAGGCGTGCCACCCATTTAATTGCAGGAATTTTATAGCCTAGTAGTCTTAGGATATTTTTTCTTAGCAGTAATGTATGAAGCGATTTATCAAGATGAACGATTGCTGATGTTTGAGAGTTTTGAACATTGAACCTAAACATGCCACTAGCTGATAATAGAGATCCCGCAAACTTTACTTCATCGCCATCATAAACATCAACGGCATCGAGTCTTTGACTCATTCCTTGGCTTTGATCACTCCAAAGAGCACTTTCAACTGGATCAAGTGTAGAGAGATCTAGACCTTCTTTGGCGAGCTGATAAGCCTCATCAGGTCTTAGCATGCGACCATTCAAGGAAAGATCATCACTTGGCATTCTTTGTTCTGTTAATGGAACACTAGCAAATTGCTGAGCCCCAGCTGGTGAAATATGAATCATCAACACTGAAAAGAATATAAATGTAAGTACACGCCAAATGACCATGAACATCCAAGCTATGAGTTAGTCTGGATTAAGATGCAAAGCTCATACCTAAATAGCGTTTGTTATTTTAACAACTTAGAAAGAGAAACTGTCTAAAGTTTAGACGCTATGACTAGAGTAAGTCTGAGACAATAATTCCTAAGCCAATTCGATTGGTACTGACATAATAATCAAGCAAACTCTCACCGTAACCATTAGCGTACTGAAGAAAGCCTTTAATTTTGTTGTTTAATGGCATTGAAATACCTAGTTCACGATAACCGTGATTTTTTCCCTCAAAGGAGTTTCTTAAAAGCAATGAATAAACCCAGTCCGCATTTTTATAAGCAAACCTTAATTCAAATTTACCCATATATTTTTCAAGCTGAGGATTATCATCATTGACGCCATCAGGTACGCGGTACCAAGTTTTAACTGCTAAAGCGAAGTGATGGATGGAAAAAAGACCTGTGAAATAGATTCTATTCCAACTTCTTGAGAGATTTTCCGTTTGGCCATTTGATTGATGGACTAAGCCAAACATAAAAGCATCAAAGTTGATGTTAAAGAACTTTATGTCATTTCTTTTTCGATAAAAGATTTCAGGCTCGTAATTACTTTCCCTAAATGGTCTTGAGCTATTTTGATTATAGACTTGCCAATATGACAGCTGAGTATAAGCTGCCCAAATACCGTCATTATCAAAAAAGATACTCGTAGCGATGGGAAACTTAAAACTCAATTGAAACTTTGACTCAATTCTCATCACTCGATCAAGTCCGGTAGCAATACCTCTGGCTTTTAATCGATCGTTAGGTTCATTATTTGGTTTGAAATTATAAGTGACTGGCAGTAAGTAGTTCTGCTTATGCGCCAATAGTGTGAATCTTGAAAGCTGTAGAAGTTCCTCGTTATCCAGTCTTGTTTCGGCGGCTGTAGACTCGGCCCAAGCAAAGTTCAAACAAGAATTCAAACATAGTACGAAAAAACTGATTTTGGTTATATTCATTGATGGAGTATGACTGAAGTTTTGCCAAAAAAAAAGCCACCCATTCGGGTGGCTTCATTATTTAATCGCGATGCTTGGGAAACGATTATTGTAACTGTAGACCGAAAAGCTCTGGAAGAATCTTGTTTTCAAGATTAGATGCAGAAGTTCCGATTTTGTCAGCAATTTTGCCAACTAGGTCATCTTGAGCAGCTTGGTCGTTTGCAGCGGCCATAACTTCAGCAAGAGATACACCAGTTAGTTTTTGAAGATCATTTGTAAGAGCAAGTTCATCAGCAGTTGTTAGCTCTCCACCTGATTTTTGAACAAGTTCTTCAGCTTTTTTACCAAGAGTTACCAAAGACATTGAAGTTTCGATACCTACGTTGAAAGCGAAAGAAACGTTAGCAGCTTTTTTAATGAATTCTTTTTGCTCAAGTTCAGCAGTCATTAGAGAAACGTCTGTAGTAGCAGCTTCGTCTTCATACTGGAAACCAGAGTTACGACCGATGAAAGTGTTAGTCCAGTAGTCATAATCAACGACTTCGTAATCATCACCCCAGAAGTCACCATTGATATCACCGTAGTTGATATCGTCACGCTCAATTGAACGGAACTCACGAGCGAGTGATGTAGCATTTGAATAGTAGTCATAATAAACGATAGAACGGATATACTCTAAAGATACTGCTTTATATTCGTTATACTTATCATCATAGATAACAAACCAGTTATCTTCGCCAGCATAAGTTGAACGAATTGTTTCATCAGTATAAAGCTCTACATAAGAACCATCAGCGTTATAACCTTCGATGCTGTTTAGAGCAGAAACGAATTGGCTTACAGAAGCTGTTGGTGAGTAATAAGCACCATAAGTTGACGTTGATCCGCCGCCGCCAGTACAAGCAGCAAGCATAGTTGCAGCTGATAGCACTGCAGCACCTTTAAATAATTTTGAAGCAATAGACATGAGTCCCCCTAGCGCGTGTTGTCGCAGTTAATAATTCGTATAGCCTTTCTTGGATATGTGAACGTGAGTCTTAGACCACATAACCAAATTTAATGCCAATAAAATCCCTAGATCCTGTAAATTTGACAGGCTTTTAGGGGCTAAAAGGGGACCAAAGTAGTCAGTTTGACACCATTACTCGGGATCAATTCGCACCACACGAAGCATTACCGCTTAAAACAACTATCTATTTTTTAGATTGATAAGCTTCATTTATTATAATTTACACGCTGCCACCAATTGTTTAGAAACAGTGCATCTTAGGGAGATACACATGAAAAAACTTTTTATTCTTTTATCAGTACTAGTTTCAATTACCGCCCAGGCAGAACAATTTAGACTTAAAGACAGCATGTGCGGCGAGATTGATCCGTTTGTGATTGGTGATGCTTGTGTACTAGTCCTTGAAAATAAGGGCAAAGAAAGCGTTCTTATTACTGATGTCGACTTTATGGTTAGCTTAAGCGAAAAAGATCTCATTAATGGTGAGTTCTTTGATCTAGATTTAAAAGCTGTTGAGGCCGTTGATAAAAAAACTGCAAAGCAAATGAAGCAAATCCTAACTCGCTCAATGAATCTAACGAGAAAAGCTAAATTCTTCTACTTAGATAATAACCAAGGTCTTAAGAATCTTGAGATTGAATTACAAACGAGAAAAATCACATGTGAAGCAAACAATGTTTCAGGTGATGGCTTTTTAGATGCAACAATTTCTTTTAGTGCCACCCTAGAAGCTTATGGCGATTTTTCTAGTCTTAAAGATTTAAAATTTGAGTATAAACTAACTGATGGTGGCGATACATGGTCTGAAGGCGATACTACTTTTGCTTCACTGGCTAACTCTATTAACTACAACCCACAAGTTTATGTTGGGTACGACAAGTTTAATTTTTGGTTAAGCTCTAGATCACGTGGGTTTGGTGAATTTGATTTAATCATTCCGGTTAAGCGTATTATTGATAATGACCAAACCTTTAGTGCACAGGTCATCATGACGGCCATTGATGACCATCATGGAGACTCTGTTAGCATTGAATGTTTCTAATTTGGCTAGGGATCTTGAGTAAAAATCTCGTATTGTTCGACGTGATAATTATTTTCTGATCTCATCTGAACGGTAGCGCCGTAAGCATCTTCAAGGGTTTCGATCAAATCAAGATCGACTCCAGAAAGTCTTGCGGCCACTTCAGGGTGAGCAAAAACAAAAAGCTTTTTGCAATTTGTCTTCTTCAGCGTCTTAGTAATCTCTCGAACCAGCTCATAACAAACAGTTAAAGTGGACTTTACTTTGCCTGTTCCTTCGCAATAAGGACAAGGCTCACACATCACACGAGTTAATGTATCTCTTGTTCTTTTTCTGGTCATCTCGATCAGACCAAGACCTGATATCGGAAGAACATTTGTTTTCGCACGATCTTTTTTGAGCGCTTCAACAAAGGTCGTATAAACCTGTTCACGGTGTTCTTCTTTTTCCATATCGATAAAATCAACGATGATGATCCCACCACAATTTCTAAGGCGTAATTGATAAGCTATTTCTCGAACGGCTTCAAGATTGGTTTTAACAATCGTATCTTCTAAGTTTTTTCGACCAACAAACTTACCTGTATTCACATCAATAGAAACCAGAGCTTCCGTTTGATCGATGTTTAAAGATCCTCCACTTCTAAGGAAAACCTTATTAGAAATACCACGCTCAATTTCTAGATCGATTCCATATTTTTCAAATGGAGAAGCATCTCCCTCGTAGAATTCAATCTTAGCCGAAAGGTTTGGCAAGAAACGTTTGGTGAATTTTTCAACTTCACGTTCCATCTCTTTAGAATCAACAACAACTTTATGAACATCTTCATCTGTAATATCGCGAAGAATTCGTTGAATAAAATTAAGATCGCGGTAAACAAGAGTGGCAGCTTTTGTTTGAGTTTCAGATTTTTGGACATCCTTCCAAATCTTTACCAAGAGATTAAAATCTTGTTTTAATGTTTTATAGCTTTGAGCTTCGGCAACGGTACGAGCAATAATCCCCTTACCTTCAGGCCTTATGGTATCGAGGATTTCTTTTAAGCGCTCACGCTCGCCTTCATTTTCAATACGACGACTCACTCCTGTGTGCTCAATATAAGGCATGAACACAACGTAGCGACCAGCCAAGGTAATATGACAGGTCACCCTTGGACCTTTTGTCGAGATAGGCTCTTTTGCTACTTGAACGATAATCTCATCGCCTTCTTTTAAAAAACTTTCAATCGTCGCCTCAGGGCGAAAGCGCATGTCGACTTGTTCAGATAAAGTTGAAAATTCATCAGGGATCATTTCTCCAACACGCTTAGAAGATTCTGCATTTTCACGGCTTTTTTCGGCCATTTCACGCTGTTCATCTAATGTTGGAAGATAAGCATCATCAACGTATAAAAAGGCGGCCTTCTCCCAGCCAATATCGACAAACGCCGACTGCATTCCAGGAAGGACTCTTAAAACTTTGCCTTTATAAACATTACCGACATTGGGGAAGTCTTCTTTTTCATCACTCCCCCTGTCCATGAGATATTCGAGAATTTCGCCATTTTCGACGAGAGCAACCCGACACTCGTTAAGTGTCTGATTGATTATGAGTTCTTTTGCCATTGCGGATACCTTTTAAAATATATTCCTTTCTATTTTATCAGGTGTAAGAAACGCAGGCGAGCCGAAGCGGGTCACGGCAAAATTTGTGCGTCATAAAATTTTCTTTAGAAGGATTTAGATAAATATCCCAGCAATGCAGGCGGTCATGAAGCAAGCCAGCGTTCCACCAATCAATGAGCGAACACCTAAAAGAGCTAAATCCTTCCTACGATCTGGTGCCAAGGTTCCAATCCCACCGATTTGAATCGCGATCGAACTGAAGTTGGCAAATCCGCAAAGAGCATAAGTTGAAATAATAATCGCGCGCTCAGAAAGCTGTGGCATCGCTGCTTGAAGGTCTAAATAAGCAACAAATTCATTCAAGATAAGTTTTTTACCAAGAAGAGTTCCAACAATTAAACAGTCTGCCCAAGGCACACCGAGAAGCCATGCTATTGGAGCAAATAAGTAACCCGTGATCAGCTCAAGGCTTAAACCTGGATATCCAACCAGTCCGCCCACTTTTCCAAAAGCGCCATTAACCATGGCGATTAAGGCGATAAAGGCCAAGAGCATCGCGCCTACATTGAGGGCAAGATTAAGACCATCTGTTGCGCCACTTGCTGCCGCATCAATCATATTGGCGTGGGTATTTGGAAGATCTAAAGAGACATCCCCTTTTGTTTTACTGACTTCTGTTTCAGGTACCATTAACTTGGCACAAACGAGTGCGGCTGGAGCTGACATCACAGAAGCTGCGAGTAGGTGTCCTGCATCGACACCAAGACCGACGTAAGCAGCAAGAACACCGCCAGCGACAGTCGCCATGCCACCAGTCATTAGCGCCATTAACTCTGATTTCGTCATCGCACTAATAAAAGGTTTAATGACTAAAGGAGCTTCTGTTTGACCGGCAAAAATATTAGCTGCCGCTGCTAAGCTTTCAGCTCCTGATGTTCCCATCACTTTAACCATGAGCTTAGCCGCAACCTTGATCAAGATTTGCATAATACCAAGGTAGTAAAGAACACTCATGAGTGAACTCATGAAAATAATAGTTGGAAGAACTAAGAAGGCAAAAACGAAACCAATTTTAGAAACATCAGTTAGTGGTCCAAAAATAAATCTTGAGCCTTCGTTGGTGAAATCTAAAATTCCTGTAAACAGCTCTCTGGCAGTATCAAAGATTGATCGACCAAAACCAGTTTTTAAAATAATTAAACCAAAGACAACTTGAAGGATGATACCGGAACCAACAGTCTTCCAATTAATCGCTTTCTTATCGCTAGAGAAAAGGTAGGCGATGAGTAGCATACAAAGCAACCCAAAGGCGGAGATAAGTTGATCCATAATATTTGCCTAGAAAGAAAACTGATAGCCCACTTGCGCAGGAGGCACAGGAGCGGTTTGAGATTGTTCTTTTTGGTGCCAAGCAACTCTTTGAGTTGTTTCAAAATCTAAAGAATCAACACTTGATTGCTTGTAGATTGTTTGGCTTTTATTGGCTTGCATATAAGCAACGAGACCTACACCAACGATAATTCCAACAGCTCCACCAACTAAAACATTTTTTAAATGTTCACTTGGCTCTTCAACAAAAGAAAGTGTGGATAAACCTAGAACAGCACCACCAAGAGCAGTACCACCGATGATCATGGCGTCTTGTAAACTCTGTTCAACAATTGAAGATGAATTATCCTGGGCGAAACCTTTAACAGGAGTTATTGCCGTAAAGATAAATAAAGAAGCTGAAATTAACCAAATTCTCATAAGATAGCCCTAACTAATGCAATGCCATAGGATTGCCTTTTAATAGGTGGCATGCCTATGATGTTCGTCTTTTAGAGAGTTTACAACTTTAACAATGCTTGGTTTTTCATCATGAGTCAAGG
>CAYGRY010000074.1:0-13303 GCA_964352405.1 uncultured Halobacteriovorax sp. | reverse complement strand
TTTCTCTTATCTTCTTCGTAATCAGAGAAGTTACCTTCAAACCACATCACTTCGCCGTTACCTTCAAAGGCAAGGATATGAGTGGCAAGACGGTCAATAAAGAAACGATCGTGGGAAATAACCACGGCACATCCTGGATACTCAAGAAGAGCATTTTCAAGAGCGCGAAGAGTATTCACGTCAAGATCGTTGGTCGGCTCATCCAGCAGAAGAACGTTACCTTCTTGCTTAAGCATGGTTGCAAGGTGAACACGGTTTCTCTCTCCCCCTGAAAGTTCAGAGAGTTTCTTTTGTTGATCTTCACCGGTGAAGTTAAACTTTCCAATATAGGCGCGAGAGTTAACCTCACGATCAGCAAACTTAATCACATCAAGACCATCCGCAACTGTTTCGAAAACGGACTTATTTGGATCAAGCCCACGGCCTTGATCAACGTAAGAAAGTTTTACTGTTTGTCCGAGTTTGAAATCACCTGAAGTTGGTTTTTCTTGCTCCATGATCATTTTAAACAGCGTTGTTTTACCTGCACCGTTTGGCCCGATAATACCGACGATTCCACCAGCAGGAAGTTTGAAGTTTAGGTTTTCATATAGAAGATTTTCACCAAAAGCTTTTGCTACGTTATTAGCCTCAATAACCACATCACCAAGACGAGGTCCTGGTGGAATCCAAAGCTCATTCGTTTCATTGCGCTTTTCTTTCGAGTATTTCAAACGCTCTTCGTATTCTTTAATACGAGCTTTTGATTTTGACTGACGAGCTTTTGGACTAGCGTTAATCCACTCGAGCTCTTCTTTCATTTGCTTTTGACGTTTTGATTCTTGTTTTTCTTCAGTTTGAAGACGTTTTTGTTTTGTTCCAAGCCACTGAGTGTAGTTGCCTTCAAAAGGGATTCCTTGACCACGGTCAAGCTCTAAAATCCAACCAGCAACGTTATCTAAGAAATAACGATCGTGGGTAACGGCGATGACAGTGCCTTTATATTGTTGAAGATGGCGCTCTAGCCACCAAACAGTTTCAGCATCAAGGTGGTTGGTAGGTTCATCGAGAAGAAGAATATCTGGCTCTCTTAAAAGTAAGCGACAAAGAGCAACTCGGCGTTTTTCACCACCAGAGAGTACGCCACATTTTTGATCATCAGGAGGACAGCGAAGAGCTTCCATGGCGAGATCAAGACGGCTATCAACATCCCAAGCATTACAGGCATCAAGTTTATCTTGAAGCTTGGCTTGTTTTTCTAAAAGTGCATTCATTTCGTCATCTGACATCGGCTCAGAAAACTTCATTGAAATATCATCGAATTCTTTAAGTAGATCCATCGTTTCTTGAACACCTTCAGAAACAACTTCACGAACTGTTTTGTCACCATCAAGAGTTGGCTCTTGTTCTAAGTAACCAACACTATAATTTTTTGAAAGAGTGACTTCACCAAGATGATCGGTATCTTGACCGGCCATGATTTTTAAAAGAGTAGATTTACCTGACCCGTTAAGACCTAGAACACCAATTTTTGCTCCATAATAATAACCAAGAGTGATGTCTTTAAGCACATGCTTTTGCTTATAAACTTTTCCCACTTTATACATGGAATAAATAATTTGCTTGTCGTTGACTTGGGCCACGCGTACTCCTTAAAAACAATTCATAAATACGCGAAAATTTATCCCGATGGGCCTGTTTATTCAATGACTAATTAAGACTGAAAAAGGAATTGACCATCAAATACAGATCGAACAAATAGGCAGGTAGGAAAAACACTGCAGCAATCAAGAATTTAAAACCATCCATTTGCTTGAGAAGCTTTGTTTGTGCCATTTCTTGAGCAAAACGAATGTCATCGAGTAATTCGTTGAGTGTTTTTTCAATCGGCTTTCCAAAGTCTTTCCATTGCACAAGTGCATCATGAAAACTTTGACGCACACGTTCAATATCTGGGCCCAATTCTTTACAGCTTAAAAAACGGTCTACTCCAGACTTTTCTTGTTTCTCTTTTAGACTAATTCCAATTGGAATCAAGGCCATTAATGTCACTAGAACTTCATAGGCTAAATCGTAACCCTTAAAAAGTTGCTGCCGTTTAAGTTTCTCGGTCATGATAAAGGCCATAAGACCGAAGCCTTGTAGAAGTGCAATAATGGCCAAGGATTCAACTTCAAAGGATCGACTTAGAATAACCCTAGACAAAATAACGAACGCCCAAGTCATCAATGCCATCGCTATAAACTGAGCAACGCCACCCAGGCGAATTTCACTGAGCTTAGTTTCGAATCTAATATCTTGTAAAAGAGGTCTTTTAAGCGCCTCTACTATGCTTTTAGGAGAACCCCCATAAAGACGGATAAGCTTTTGCATATCAGCTAAGAAGTGGCCATAGAACTTGTACTCAGGCCACGTCCCTTGAGCTGATTGAATCCAACGCCAAGTTTCATTTCCTTTTGTGACAAGAGATTTTGGACGAGAAATTTTGGGAATAACTGACTTGAAGGCTAATCTATCAAGCAAAGAATCTGGAAAAAAATAAATAGCAAAACATGTAAGAACAATAACAATTAACGCCATACAACTTCCTTTGTATGAATAACTTTGCAATTGTTAAGCCAAATTAGTTTAGTGTTTAATTCCCCCCACTAACGTTTTTACAAGTAACCGTTTATAATGGGATTGAACAATTACTGAGGAAATTTATGAGTACAGTCATTATTGATGAAGTTGAAATGCCAAAAGAGATGAATTTTTTTATCTTAGAAGATACTCCTCTTTTTCAAAAGAAGATGGTTGATAGTTTAAATGACCTTGGCTTCTCAGGAAATGTAACTGTCGCTGATAATATTGCAATGGCGTATAAAAAACTTGAAGATAAAAAAACTCACTTCATTTTATCGGATTGGAATTTACCAGATGGTAAAGGTATCGATTTTCTAAAAAAAATCAGAGCCGATTCAAATTATGATGGCATACCATTTATTATGGTCACGACAATGGACGGTGTTGATGAAATCATCGATGCAGCACAGATAGGTGCTGATGATTATATTATCAAGCCATGGGAAGAAGACGAATTTGCAAAGAAAATCTCAAGTGCATATCAAAAGAGATTGAAAAAATAGTTTTTAAAATGAATGAAGTTCATAAAAATAAAAAATTCTTGATTGTTGACGATACTGCATTTATGAGAAATGCTCTCTGTAAAATTCTTACTGAGCTAGGATTTCCTTTAGGTTATATCGAACAAGCAGAGAATGGTAAGATAGGCTTAGAGATTCTCAATAAAACCTACGCCGAGAAAAGACAGCCGTTTGATCTCGTTTTTTGTGATTGGAATATGCCTACCATGACAGGAATTGAGTTCTTAAAAGCAGTTCGAAAGTCTCCCGCTCTTTTTAAAGATATACCGTTTATTTTAGTCACAACAGATTCTGAAAAAGAAAAAGTTATTGAAGCAGTTAAATATAAAGTTACCGACTATATTATTAAGCCCGTCACTAAAGAAAGTATTAAGGCGTGTCTAGATATGTTTGATTGGTAAATCTACTCGACTTTTAAAGTGATTTTCATTTTAGGATGAATCGCACATTGGATAGTGTATTCACCTTTCGTTTTAAGCTCAATCGTCTTATCATGCTTTGCACCTGGATCTTGCAACTTCACGTCAAAAAGAACAACACCATCTTTTTTAGCACTAACATTATGACTCACTTCATCTCTGTTTTTAAAAAAGATCTTATCACCAACTTTTAGTTTAAGTTCTTCGACTTTATTCTCTTCTTCAATAATTGGGTCATCATAAGCTTGGCCAGCTTGCTCATCTGTAATATTACCTAGAAAGACTTTACCAGCTTGAACCATATTATATGTCTCAGCGAAAACAAAATTTGGCAAAATTAAACAGATAAAAAGTATAAATTTCATTGGTGCTCCGTAGGTATTTTAAGATAGAAATGTGTGCCGCTGCCAATTGTTGTATCCACTTGAATACTTCCACCCATTGATTCTAGGCTGTCTTTAACCGCATCCATGCCAACTCCTCGACCAGAGACTTCACTCACCTCTTCTTTGGAAGAAAAACTTGGCATGAAAATTAAGTTAATTTTATCTTGAAGGCTTGAATTTTCTTTTTGATCAGCGGTCCAAACACCTTTTTCAAGTGCTTTATTCGACAACAGCTCTCCATCAATTCCACGACCATCATCACTCACTTCTACCGTGATGAATCCTTGTTCTCGAAGGGCTCGAATTTTAACTTTACCAGATTCAGGTTTAGATCTATCTAAACGCTCAGACGTCGATTCAATACCATGATCAATAGAGTTTCGAATAATATGCATTAGAGGCGTGTCTATTTTTTGAACTTCGGAATAAGTTAATTCGTCTGAATCTGGAGCAAATTCAATTAATGCCTTTTTGTCTTCTAATTTTGAGAGAATTTGAATTGCATAGGATGTGTACTTATTTAAAATCCTGTCGATAGGGAATTTATCTAAGTCATAGAATGCTTCAACTAGCTCTTTTTTATTATCCTGTAAAATAAGCTGCTTAATTTTCTCAATTTTCGTGATACTAAATTGTTTTAACTCGTTAGATGAATTAATAGCCAATAATTCACATAATTCGTCGACATATTTATTAAAAAGAGAGAATGACTCGTCTACTTTCTCAAAGAAACCCTCTTTCGAGCTTTCAAGTACACCTTCACTCAAAGCTGACTCTAATTCATGGATTTGGTGAGAGCATTCACTAAAACCATAGACTTCAACACAGCCTTTTAACGAATGAAGATCTCTTTTAAGAGTCACGAGATTAATATCATTTTTTTTGTGCCAAAAAAGAATCGATTGATAAAGACTCTTCCCGGCATTCATAAATTCTTTAAAGCCAGCTAAATCTTCAGAGGCTTTTGAGACTCTATTCACTTTTTCTGTTAGCATTTGGTTATTCTTAAAAGATTCAACTTTTTTAGTGACGTCTTCAGCAAGAACAATAACTCTTTCAATCCTACCATCTTGGTATGCATGTTTTTTAAACGTTAGATCTATCAGCTTACTAGGACCGTTACCTTTAACTTCAAGTCTTGATGGCAAAAGCTTTGCGGCAGAACCAAAAGGAAGTAAGTTTTTATAAATAACGTCGATAACTTTTTTGACCGAAGAACTATCAGCTCCATTTGCCGAGAAAAAATCTAATACCGTTTCATTCTTTTCAAAATTACTGAACATTTTTGTTGTGACTTGGGACTTCTCGTCAGAAATTTTTCCTGTTTCATCAAAATAAAATAATCCAAATGGTAAGGCGGACAGCAAGGAGTTTATATTTCTGTCTTTCTCCTCAATTGTATCAAGCATTGAATTAAAAGACTTGGCTAAGCTTCCAACCTCATCTTTGTTATTCATTGGCGCTCTATTTGAATAATCTCCATCACTAATTTTAAGACATACTTCTTTTAGCTTCATAAGAGGTGTAACCAAAAGGTACGACATTAAGAATGCAAAACCTAGAGCCAACAAGGCACACAAAGTTACGACGACAATTAAACTCTCAAGACTTCGTTTGTTTTTCTTTTCTGATTCAAGCCTAAATTCATAACCAATAACAGCCGCTTCATCAGATATTCGGGTTAACTTTCTTGCTAACTTTTTTGAATTTGTTTTTGTATTCCAATCACTAACAAGTTGTAGCGAATTTGGCATTTGCTTTATTTTGACTTCAAAGAACTTGTCTTTTGTTTCTACAATCTCTTTAAGATCTTGATCCACTTCATTAGCAAGATCAACAATCTTTGGATCAAGTGCTCTTTCTTTTACTATTTCTAAATCTTCAAGCAACGTTTCCATTGTTCGCTTTGTTTTTATCTTAGCTCGCTTAATATCTTGATCGTTTTTGGCCAAGAGGCCGTCATAGACGGCAAGTTCAAATTGAAAGTATTCAGCTTTGATTTGTTGAGAAAAGGTACTCGACATCAATGCTTTGTCATAAGTGACGTAAACTAGCTTTGAGACATCATTAATGAGCTTATAAGAAAAAGTGCCTGCTCCTGCATTTATTAAAATTACGACAATAAAGCAGAGAAAAAGCTTAATTTTGAAATTTAAATTTTTAAAAGTTTGAAGCACTTTTTAATTTCCAATAATGTCTTTATGCATGGCCGCTAGTTTGCCCAAAAGCTTATTTTGTGCTCTTTGGGGAATATTATTTTTATTCATGGCTTTTTGCATATTCTCAACCACACCGTAAAATTGTCTCTCTGTTATCTCTTGACCTTTGTGAGCTCTTTTCATTGACTGACCTTCATACTTACAAGGCCCTTCTAAAGTTACACATATGAAATTAGACAAACCTTCTTTAGTTTTATCTAAGTTTAAACGTTGAAAGGATTCTTTTGTTCTTTCATCTTTTAAAAGATAAACAAAAAGGTCATCGACAACTTTCTCAATCCCTTCCTTTTCACCAAAATCATGATAGGTCGAGAGTTTATCTGTAGAAGCACAGCTGATTAAAAGTAATAAACAAACGATATATTTCTTAAACATAATAATCCTTTAGAATCCAACTTGAAGTGAGGTATACAAACTGCTTTGCTTATCTTTTAAAACAATATTTCCAAGATAAGCATAGGCTACTGTTAGGGCGAAATTTTTATTGAATGCATATGTTCCAAAGACATCTAGCCAGTCATCTTCTGTTGCGACACCTAGATTATTTGGTTTGAATCGATACTCGAAACCAGCGATGAATTTTCTTGTAAATAGATATCCAAAAGAAAATTCAGGCATAAGTTCGTAATTATTTTTACGATCACCACCAAAACCCATGATTCCAATTTGGTTTGCTTTTGTTGCCCTTAGTGTAAGATTCAACAAAAGACTTTCAGATAAAATAACCTTTGTGGCGTTGAGATAAAAATCCACACCACTATCATCTTTAGCACCGTACGATTTAACGACTTTTCCCTGCTCATGTTTTTTATACTGAAGACCAAAAGAGATTTGTGGAAATAAATTTCCTTGCTCTAAAATACCATCTCCGAAAAGTCGCACCTTAGCTCCAAATACATTTTGCTTTAATTCATATCCTTGACCTAAACCAAGAGTCGCTCCCACATCTCTTGTGTCAAAAGACTGATGAGCAAAAGAGAATTCAAAACGATTGTAAAAACCAACGACGAAACCAGTAGATACCATATTGTAATCAGAAGATTTAACGTTTGTAATAAAAGCGTTAGCACCAATTTCATCCTCAGTTCCATAGCCACCAATAAACGCCCATGGAGTGAGTCCACCACCAGCTGATCCTTCAACTTGATTAACACCACCCGAGAGTAGTAATTTTCCAGAAGTAGACGCAGATGCATTGATCGAAGTGACGAGCAGAACTGATAAACACAAAGAAGTGATTCCAACTTTAAACATTTTCCATCCTTGGAAATTTAGAGAGCTCTTTTGCTTGAAACCCAACATTACTTATTCGAACAATTAAAAAAATTGAGTTTTTCCAGCAATTTTCATTAGTTATTTTACTATAAAAACCACTAATGCGTTATGACAATCATAAGAAAACTCTATATCAATTGACTCATGACAAAAATAAGGGCAAAAGTCTAATCTATGGAACAAAACTCACTAATACCCGATCATTTTAACACACCAGGTCTAAGTGCTCTATTTTCTGACAAGAAACTTCGTTTAGTAGAATTACAAAACATGGTTTTAAAACTTAATGCGATGGCCGAAACATTGGATCCTTACAAAGAAATTCCAGCTGAAACTCAAGAAGAGTTAAAGTCCCTAGGAGTTTTAGTACTAGATGATCCATTCGCTATCACTAATCAACTTGTTGTTATTCTCGAAGATACTGTCGAAGAACTTCATAAGCTTGAATCGGAGCTGGGCGCCTGAACTGGTCTGAGCTTCACCCCGCCACACTAAAGCATTTTAAAAAAGGTCACCCATGGGTGACAGCTGATGAGTACACTCAAAAATTTCCAAAAGTTCCAAGCATCATTCAAGGCGGCGATAAAAAATCTGCTCAAGTTGTTTTGATCACTGATCCAAAACATCCACAGATTAAAGCACGTGCTTGGAGTTTTGCTCCACCGCTTAAAACTGATCTGCCTAACTTTCGTTTTGAAGTGAAGACGCGTCTTAGAGAAGCGTTCGAGCGTAGGGCCATTCTCAATTTATTTAAGCATCGTAATAACGTTATTCTAGTTGCTGGTGAAGGTGATCGCCTTCCTGGACTTATGGTCACGGCGTTGAATGATCTTATTTATGTTCAGTTTTATAGCGCTTTTTGGGAGACAGAACTTAATCTATTAGAGCGAGATATTCCAAAACTTTTAAGAGAAGTTTTCCCAGATAAAAAATTTCCAGGCATGGCGATTCAATTTAGAAATCTTGAGCGCGCCAAAAACTTGCGCGTTCATGGCGGTAAAAACCAAACAACAATTAATGAGTTTGGTGTTAATTACGGTATTCGTCTTCACACTCATTATGACTGTGGAATATATACTGATATGTCTTCAATTCGTGGCAGCCTCGCTAATGAGTTTGAAGGAAAAAGTTTTCTTAATATCTTTTCTTATACCGGTGCCTATTCTTTATTTGCTCTTAGTAATGGTGCCTCACGTGTCGTTTCAGTTGATCTATCAAACAGATATCTTGATTGGCTTAATCATAACCTTGGATTAAATCCAAATCTTGATGCCACCAAACATGAAAGCTTAGAGATGAGTGTATTAGATGCACTTGAAAAACATGAAGAGTCTTTTGATGTGATTCTTTGTGATCCGCCGACTGCAAGTAGTGACGGTAAAAAGGTTTCACGTGCTCTAGATTCCTACGAGAAACTGCTGCCGGCCATGATCAAAAGATTAAATCCTAACGGTAAATTGATTGTGTTTTTAAACACTCACGCTATTTCAAGATCAGCCTTTGAAGCCAAGATTCTAGCTCTTGCTCCAGGCTTTAAAGTCGAAAAAACACTCTCTTTAGGCGAAGAATGCCCAAGGCTTTCGGGATTCCCTGAGGGTGATTACCTAAAAGGCTTAATTCTAACAAAAGTTGGTTGATAAGCTATCTCCTTGCACAGATAATTAGTCCCTATAGACAAGGGGATTCGCAGTGCGAAATAAGATCGTTTTTTATCTCAATGGAAAAAAACATAGTGTTGGTGCCACTGAAGCATCAATGATGTTGTCGGATTACTTACGTTACGATCAGGCCCTAACCGGAACAAAAGTTGTTTGCGCTGAAGGTGACTGCGGAGCTTGTAGTGTGCTTCGTTTTTTTCCTCACGCTAAAGGTGTAGATTGGCAAAACTATATCCCCGTCAATTCATGTATCACTCAAGTCGCCACTCTTGATGGCTCAAGTCTTTTAACTGTTGAAGCACTCAAAGATAATGATCGTTTGCATGAAGCCCAACGTGCCATGGTTGATTGTCATGGTTCACAGTGCGGATTTTGCACACCAGGTTTCGTCGTCACTTTAGGCGGACTCGTTGAAGAAAAAATTTCTAAAAATGAAAAAACGATTAGTGAACAGGAAGCTAAAAACTGCTTAACTGGAAATCTTTGTCGCTGCACTGGTTATCAGGGCATCATCGATGCGGCCATTTCTGTTGACTTAAAAATTGAAAAAAGTTTAAAAAGTCGCTACTTCGACAAAGATCAAGAAAAAGACTTAGTCGAAACGTTTAATACTGCGGTTGAAATTAAAGACGATGATTTTATTTTCTTTGCTCCAAAAACGATCAAAGAAGCTTGTGCGTTTTTAGAAAATAATCCTGAGTGTAGAATTATTGCTTCTTCAACTGATCTTGGAGTAGTTCACAATAAACGCAGATTAAAATTAGAAAAGCTTCTAAGTCTTCATTTAATCCCCGAGCTTTATCAAATTTCAGGGAAGGATCGAGTTTCTCTTGGTGCCAGGGTCACTCATACTGAGTTTAGGCATTTTATTAAAGATACAATGCCTGAGATTGCTCACTATCTCGACTTGTTTGCTTCACCTCAGATAAAAAACCTTGCCACCGTTGTCGGTAACGTTGCGACTGCTTCACCAATTGGTGATACTCCCCCAGTCTTCTTGGCCTTAGATGCTAAGCTTGTCTTAGCCTCAACTGCAGGTGAGCGAGTGGTTAATATTAGTGATTTCTTTTTGGATTATAGAAAAACGCTTAGAAAACCAAATGAGATCATTGTTCGAATTGAATTTGATCTACCAAAAAAATCAACTCTTAAAGCCATTAAAAATAGTAATAGAAAAGATCTTGATATCTCCGCCGTTAATATGGTGATGAACCTGGAACTTGATAAAGACAAGACGGTTAAAAGCATCATTCTAGCTGCTGGTGGTATTGCTGCTATTCCTCTAAGACTCAAGAAGACTGAAGATGCTCTTCGTGGTCAAAAGCTTGATAAGAAATCTATTGAAGCTGCCTTGAGTTTAGTTCATAGCGAATTTAATCCACTCAGTGATCTTCGAGCTTCAAGTGCTTATAGGCGAATTGTAGTGGAGAACTCTCTTAGCAGGTTCTTACATGAGGAGGCAGCGAAATGAGTAAGTCATCTCACGATTTTGCCCATACCCATGTTCAAGGACTCAGTGAGTTTGTTGATGATCGCCCCATCATGCGCGGAGAGCTTTTCATGGATGTGGTCTACTCCACTCATGCCCACGCAAAAATTAAAGTTGATGCCAGCGAAGCTTTAAAAGATTCTGAAGTGGTGGCTGTGTATACGGCTAAAGACGTTCATCATAATTTATGGGGAACAATCTTTAAGGATCAACCTGTCCTAGCTGATGAAGTTGTACAATTTGCCGGCGAGCCAATTGCGCTCGTTGTGGCCAAAGATACAATTTCCGCACAGTACGCGAAACAAAAAGTTAAAGTTACTTACGAAGATCTGCCTGCTATTTTAAGTATTGATGAAGCTAAAAAACATCAGTCATTTATTGCAGATAAACGATTTATTGAACGAGGCGATATAAAAACTGCGTTCAAGAATGCCAAGCATAAACTTAGCGGTGAAATAGTCATCCAAGGCGCCGATCATTTTTATCTTGAAAGCCAAGTCACTGTTGCTTATCCACAAGAAGATGGTCAAATCGAAATTCACACTTCTTCACAACACCCTACTGAAACCCAACATGTTGTCGCTCACTCTTTAGGCTTAAATGCTAAAGATGTTGTGGTCCAAGTCAAACGCATGGGTGGTGGTTTTGGAGGTAAAGAATCTCAAGCTGCCCCTTTTGCTGCGATGGCAGCCCTGGCGGCAAAAAATCTTAATCGACCAGTGAGACTTTGTCTGACTAAAGACGATGATATGGTGATGACGGGAAAAAGAAATCCCTTTCAAAATCTTTATAACGTCGCCTTTGATGATGATGGTGTGATTGATGGCCTAGAAGTTGAGCTTTATTCTGATGGTGGGGCTTACGCCGATCTATCGACTTCGATTATGGAGCGAGCGATGCTTCATAGTGATAATGCTTATTTCGTTCCTCATATGAAAGTATCTGGCCAAGTATGTAAAACACATCACCATCCTCATACCGCCTTTAGAGGTTTTGGTGGGCCAAAAGGTGTAGCTACAGCTGAAATCATCATTGAAAAGATTGCTCATCATTTAGGCTTGGACCCACTTGAAGTTAGAAAAAGAAATATCTACCGCGATGAAAATAATCGAAATACGACTCACTACGGCCAAGTTTTTAAAAACAACTGTCTTCCAAGACTCTTTGATAAAATTGAAAAAGATTGTGATTATCAAAAACGTCGAAAGTCTATTGAAGCGTTTAATAAAAGCAATGATCAATTCGTTAAAGGTCTCTCCATTACTCCGGTGAAGTTTGGGATCTCATTTACAACGCGCTTTTTAAATCAAGCCAATGCTCTTGTCATCGTTCACCTTGATGGCAGCTTGCAAATAGCCACAGGTGCGACAGAGATGGGTCAAGGTGTGAATGCTCGAATTTCAGCCATGGTTACTACTGAGCTTGGACTAGAGCGAGATCAAGCCCGTGTCATGCCAACTCGTACAGATAAAAATGCTAATACGTCACCAACGGCCGCTAGTTCTGGAACTGATCTTAACGGCGCGGCAGCTCTGCTTGCCACTCGAAAGATTAAGTACCGTCTTAGTGAATTTGCTAGCCAGTTATTAGATCTTCCAATGGAACGCTGGCCTAGTAAAACAGCCGGGCTTGGGACAGAAGCTGAAATTACACTTAAGAACAAAAACCTAGATTCCAATGATCCGAATGAAGGTGCAGATTGGTTAAGTGGTAAGGCTGATTATTTTGATATCAAGTTTATTGGCGGCGAAGTTCTTAAAGGTTCTAAGAAAATTAAATTCGCTGATCTTGTTAGAGAAGCTTATCTATCGAGGATCGCTTTAAGTGATTATGCTCACTACTCTATTCCAGGTATTGAATTTAATAAACTCACTGGTGAGGGCAATGCCTTTTTATACTTCACTCAAGGTGTTGCTTGCTCTGAAGTTGAACTTAACCGCGATACTGGTGAGTTAAAAGTCAGACAGGTTGATATCTTAATGGACCTTGGACGACCGGTGAACAAAGATCTTGATATTGGTCAAGTCTGTGGTGCCTTTATTCAAGGTATGGGTTGGGTTACGACTGAGAACCTTGTTTATAACGATCAAGGCTATCTGTTATCTCACGCCCCTAGTACTTATAAAATTCCTAATATCCAAGATACTCCACGTATCTTTAATATTGAGTTACTGGAAAATGAAGAGAACTACGCCAACGTTCGTGGAACAAAAGCTGTTGGTGAACCGCCACTTCTTTTGGCCATTAGTACATGGACGGCGATCAACAATGCTTTAAGTTATGTTTCAAAGGATTATCCAAATATTAAAATTCCAGCAACGAATGAAGAGGTCTTAAAAGCGATGTACCCTTCTAAGTTTGCCCAGTGGAGTAAATAATGTCGTTTTGGAATAAGGCCCATGAACTTGAACAAAGTGGAACTTCCTTTGTTGTTGTCACTCAAGTCAGTGAACGCGGTGGTGCTCCACAAGATCCTGGGGCGAAAGCCATCATTACAAATGAAGGACTCGTTTTTGGAACGGTCGGTGGTGGAAAAGTTGAAGCTCGTGCCATCAATGACTCGCTTGAAATTTTAAAAAATGAATCTAAGCAAGATCCGTTGTCTGTTGTATGGAATCTACAAAAAGATATCGGCATGACTTGTGGCGGAGAAGTTACTTTTCTCTTTGAACATTTTCCAAGCACTTCTTGGCCTATCGTTATTTTTGGAGCAGGTCATGTGGCGCAAGCAC
>CAYGRY010000073.1:0-13557 GCA_964352405.1 uncultured Halobacteriovorax sp. | reverse complement strand
CATGACGGGAACGACACAGCTCATGGATCTCACTTTGTGAGACCACCGGAACCCCGCGGGGAAGTTCATGGTGTGGAGTCGAATTAAATTATCGATCGCTACTTTCGTATTGCTATTTCCAATTCTTGGAAACTCAGCAATTAGCTTCACTGAAATTGCGGAAAAAATCAGACTTAAAACTGGTACTCCTCTTTTACGAGTGCGAGTTGCTAAAGCACTACACGCAATTCAAGTCAGTGGAACTGATCTGGCGCGCACACTTCACTTAACTAAAAACTCTAAAAATTATGCTGGTAAAAAAACTATTAAATTTGAATGCGCTAATGTCGCCAGAAGAAATTCGACTTCGCCACTTCTATTGGCATCCTTAGGTTCGCCAACAGGCTTGTTATCTGTTGATAAAGATGGTGAGCAAGGTAAGTATTTAGGAAAAATTCTTATTTCGACTTCAACCGATCAAAAACGTTGTGATGTTATTAACGAAATAGATATGGAAAGTTATCTTTCAACTCTTTTGGCCAAAGAGATGAATTCCAAATGGCCTGTCGAAGCCCTAAAAGCTCAGGCCGTTGCAGCTAGAACCTACGCTCTTCATAAAATTTATTCTAAAGAAGTTTCAAAAGTCTTCGGTTCAGAAGTTCCATTTGATCTTGAAAGCTCAGAAAAGCATCAAGTCAGTGGAAAGTTTTCAGATGAAACTCCAAACACCAGACTTGCCGCCGTCTCAACAGCTGGTGAAGTTTTAGTTAATGATGAAGGCGAGTTAGCTCCGGTTTTCTTTCACGCAAAATGTGGCGGCAGAACCAGGCTTCCCGAGCAGGTCTGGCAAAATCCAGTCAAAGGCTATGAGTCAGTCAACTGTCCTTTTTGTAAAGATCATGGAAAGCCTGGCTGGCAAAGTGAAATCTCGACGGAACGCTTAGAAAAATTTGTTCGCTGGGCGACGGAGAAAGGATATTTTCATCCTAAAAGAGTGGTTCAAACTGGTGAGCTGATCAAAGTTGCTGATGATCGTTGGAAGGCTAATCGACTTCGTATTAGCTACGCAAATGTAACAACTCTGATGGAGAAATCAGTTCTTCGAAGATATTTTGGTCGCGTTGAACTTCGCTCTAATAATTTTCATGTTCGTTATGCCACGACTGGAGATCTTGTTCTTGAAGGAAACGGTCATGGTCATGGCGTTGGTCTATGTCAGATGGGCGCCCTTGAAATGGCTCAACGTGGATTCGATCACAAAAAAATATTATCTTACTATTTTCCCAATATGAAACTTGTTAAGGTTTATCAGTAGAATGATAAGAAGCTTCTTCGCCATATTTATCTTTGTTTTTTCTGCAAAGCTTTTTGCTGTGACGGTGTTGATTGATCCTGGTCATGGCGGTGATGATCATGGAGCTAAGGGTAGTTATAAGTCTGGTAAAAAAAGTTCAGAAGTTCTAGAAAAGGATCTAACGCTTTCTATTGCTAAAAAAGTCAAAGATCTCTTATCTCCTCATTGTCATGCCTACCTCACCAGAAGTATTGATAAAACTCTAAGTCTCGAAAAACGAGCAGAAGTGGCCGAGACAATTAAGGCTGATTTGTTTATCTCGATTCATGTCAATTCAAGTCGCACAGCTGGTGCTCATGGCTTTGAAACTTATTATCTTGATAACCACGACGACGCAGCAGTTAGAAAAGTTGAAGAAGTTGAAAACAAAATGTCTGGTGGCGAGGGCGAAGAAATCATCATCAGGCAAATTCTTACTGATTTGGTTGTTTCCAGAACAGTGACGAGCTCAAAAGCGTTAGCGAATTCAATTCACGGTGAGCTTAAGAAAACATTGCCAAGAAAGTTTAAATTAACTGATAGAGGAATTCGTCCAGGTCTGTTTTATGTTTTAGCTTTATCAAAAAGACCAGCTGTCCTTCTTGAAGCAGGTTTTATGTCGAATGATACTGAGCTTAAAAAGATGTCGAATGAGAAATTTCAAGATGAATACGCCAAAGCGGTCGCTCAAGGTATTCGTGACTTTATCAAGGTTAGATTTAAACCTTCTGTTTCACTTTTTTAAAAATCTTCCATCAAACAAAAAGGAAAGGGTAGATCCGTTTTTTAGACATACCTAACCCTTTCCTCTTGGAGGAGGGAAAACTTTATAAATTCATCCTGCACTCTTTTAATTAAGTGCAGGATAAAGTCGATGTCTTAGTAAGTTCCGGCAGCAGCGAACGTTGAACGTTCTTGCGTTCCATATTGAGAAATAAAGTCTAAGTTACCAGCTGCGCCGTTCACTGTAGGTACAACATTAATCATTTGTACTTGCGCCATTTGTAACGGTTGACCGTTGTTAAGCGGACAGAGCGAAACCTGAAGGTTATAGACCTGTTGGTTTACTCTTTCGATTACGATAATATCTGGATATTCTGAAGAATTTTGAAGTCCTACATAATAGCTACCAGATCCTTGAAATCCACCACCTTGAGAGACCTGACCATTATTAATCGTTAGATTTTGAATAGTCGCAGCTCCATATCGGCATGGTGCTTGGCTTCGTAGATTGTTAACCTGGTTTGCGGCCTGTGGGTTACCAATATTACTAAAGCCTGATGTACCGGTAATATTACTACCAGCTTTGTTGTCTTTTCCGCAGCTAGCTAAGCTTAGAGCTATCGCTAATACGGATACTAAATGAATTGCCTGTTTCGTTTTCATCTTCTCTCCTCCTCGATGAAATAAGTCCTAAAAAGGGTTTGCCCTAATTAATGCATGAATAATGCCAAGAGTCGTAGATAGGGGGTCAGAAGCATTAATAGAGTATTATCAGTAGGTTAGGGCTTTTTATCGAGGATGAATATTCTCAACATTTGTAAGATCTTTAGCATGTGTCTAATTTATAGACACAAAACTCGACATTGGCGGCATTTCTTGACCCTCTCTAAGCGATTGATATTCTTAGTTTATAATCAAAGTGAAGCAACCATTTAAACGAGGAGTCTCCATGTCTGGAGGGCCAATTCAAGATCAAGACAATAAAGGTGTTCTATCTTTAAACACCAATTCCGCAAGGATGAATAAATTTAAGACGATCTTATTATCTGCGTTTAGGGACGATCAGGTTAAGTTTCGCCTTGGAATAGCATTGAAACTTATGATGCTACCTTGTTTTACCTTGGCCATTGCCATGGGATTTTTCTGGACCTTCTTAAAGATGGACCTGTTTTTCTTTGAAGCCTACAACATTAGTGAATTAAGCAACTTTCAAGAAACGTACTTTGAATACATTCTATCTACCATTATTGGCCATGTACCTTTATTGCTTGGTTTTATAGCAGGCACACTTCTTCTTGGTCTTTATATCTCTAATATGGTGCTTAGGCCTTTTAGAACGATCGGGAAGTATTGTGAGGATCTAGTCGAAGGTCGTGTCTCTAGTTACGATCCAGACTTCTTTTCTGAATTAAGACTTCTTACAAGATTTTCTGATTACTTCTTTGTCATTGTTCAAAATATGACTAAAAAAGGAAAGCTTGAAAATATCGATATACCTGAAAAGTATTCAAGAATTCATCAGCCAGTTTTTGAAAAATCCTTTTTCATTCAATTTTCTCTCTTTGTTACTATTACATCTATTGCTACGGGTATTGCTGTATTTGTAACCACAGTAGATATTCATAGTCAGATTTTTTCCTTGGCTGAAAAAACCATCAAGATGACACCAGCCATTACGTATTTCTTGGAACGTCAGGAGAATACGCTCTTTGATATTATGACCGGTATCCTGGTTGCACACTTCATTTTGCATATCGTCTTCTGTTTCCACCTTTATAATAAGGTGGCCGCACCTGCCTTTGGAATCTTCGCTACCTTTAGAGGATTCCTAAAAGGCAACCACGAAGCTCGGATACATTTGATTGGATACTACTATTTAAGGCCTGAATGTCGAAAAATTAACAGATATTTGACGTGGCTACAAAAAAAATACACATAGAATCAACCGATACGGGTTATTATGGACGAAATATATTGTCCCTAAGAAACAAAGGATTTCTCTCATGCGTTTTAAGATTTTTTCATTACTAATGGTTTCTTCTCTACTGACTGGCTGTATGTCTGAAGGACAACTCAAAGACAAAATGGCTAAAGTCTTAGCTGAAAACCCAGAAGTCTTAACTCAAGCTATTGAGAAAAACCCTGATAAATTTGTAACAAGTCTTCAAAAAGCTATTAAAGATGCGCAATCAACAATGGCAAAAAGAAAAGAAGAAGAAGAGAAGAAACAATTTGAAGAGTTTTTCGAAAACCCATTAAAGCCTGAAATTAATAAATCAATGGCTTCAGTCGGTTCAGAAGGCGCGCCAATCGTATTGGTTGAATACAGTGACTTTGAATGTCCATTTTGTAAGCGTGGTTACGATACTGTAAACCAACTGCTTGAGCGTTATAACGGCAAGATTCAATTCGTTTATAAGCACCTTCCATTGTCATTCCATGCGAATGCGATGCCAGCAGCTCAGTACTTTGAAGCTTTAAAACTACAAAGTGATAAATTGGCTTTTGCTTTTCATGACAAAATCTTTGATAACCAAGGTGCTCTTAAGAATGGTGAAAAATTCTTAAAGAAAATCGCTAAAGAAGTTGGCGCTAATATGAGCAAGCTTGAAAAAGATATCAAAAGTGAAGTTGTTCAAAAACGTATTGCTGAAGATCAAGCAGAAGCAGCTCAGTTTGGTATCCAAGGAACTCCTGGCTTTGTTATCAACGGAGTACCAGTAAAAGGTGCTTACCCAGTTGATGAGTTTGAAAGAATTATTTCTGAACTTAAAAAGCGCGGAAAATTAGACATCTAAGACGCAAGGCCCAAAATTAAAATCTGAAAGCCCTTCTGAAAAGAAGGGTTTTTTTTTATCAATTAGGCCTTGTCAGGCCGCAAAAAATGAGCAACCATTCTAGTTAACCATTCACACATTTTTCATGGAGAGACACATGAACCGTAAAGACCTTATCGAAAGCGTACTAAGCGACAAAAACCTTTCACATCTTACTAAAAAAGATGCTGATAACTTCGTTGCATCACTAATTGAAACAATCAAGAAGACTGTTAAAAAAGGTGAAGACGTATCTCTAGTTGGTTTTGGTACTTTCACAAAAGCCAAGCGCGCTGCACGTATGGGCGTTAATCCTTCAACTGGCGAGAAGATTAAAATCAAAGCGAAAACTTTGCCAAAGTTCCGCCCAGGGAAGGCTTGGAAAGAATTAATGTAATTCTTTAACCATCAAGGATGATGGGTGAAGCCCTGGCTTAGGTCAGGGCTTTTTTATTTGAAAAATAATTGATTAGAAGAGTTGGGGATGGTGCCAAACTGTCTATTTTTTGACGGTAAGCATTTGTCAGGTGGTAGAAGGTGCCGATTTTGCAAAATAAATGGGAAGAAAGTGCCACAATTATTACCTCCCCCTTGAAGGCGCTGCATATGGAATGTATAATTTTTGACGTAGGGGCGGAAAAAAAATCTCTACAAGCCTTTAACCAACCATGGATGGTGGAATAGTATGGCAGAAGCCGAAGAACTCGCAGGAAAGCCCTCGGGTCAATCATCAAAGAATCCTTTATTAACCATCTTGGTTTTAGCAAATACTTTATTAGTGTTAGCAGTTGGATATTTCCAATGGCAAACACATCAAAAAATAAATAGTACTCCTAGTGTTCAAGATATCGTCGCTGCTGAAATGAAAAAAAATGTAGGCGAAGATGGACAGGCATTAGAGGGACAAGCTGTTGAACAAGATGGAATTTTATTTCCACTTGAAGGTTTTACTGCCAACCTTGCACAAGGTGATGGGCCAAGAAGATTTGTTCGTCTCAATGCAGTTTTAAAATTAAGTAAAGATAGTAGTGAAAAAGAAGCGCAGGCTAGAAAGCCTCAAATCAGAGACACTATTATTAGTACGTTGAATTCAAAGCGTCCCGAAGATTTATTACAACTCGAAGGGAAGGCTTTTTTAAAAGAAGAGATTAGAAGTGCGATCAACGCTTTTTTAGTTGATGGTCGTGTGATTGATGTTTTTTACGTCAATTTTCAAATTAATTAAGCCCTTTTCTCAGGAAGAGACAGGGTGGCTTGAGATCCCAGGAGGGGATGAATATGGCCCAAGTACTAAGTCAAGACGAAGTCGACGCCCTATTAAACGCTGTTAATGACGGTGATGCTGATGATCTTCTAGATGAAGGTGGAGCAGGTGGATTTGGCGCTGATGAAGAAGATGACAATATTCAGACCTATGATCTTACCAACCAAGACCGCGTTATTCGTGGTCGAATGCCGATTCTTGAAATCATCTACGAAAGATTTATTAGAAGTTTCAGAGTTTCACTCTCAAACTCACTGAGAAAAATTTCAACCATCTCGATGATCTCAACCGATCTTCTAAAGTTTGGTGAATTCGTTAACACTCTACCGATTCCAAGCTGTATGTGTATCATGCGCTTTAACGAACTAAGAGGCCCTGCTCTTTTAGTTTTTGAAAGTAAGCTTGCTTACGCCATCATCGATTCATATTTTGGTGGGACGGATCGTCCGTTTACAAAAATTGAAGGAAAAGAATTTACTCAGATTGAATTGTCGTTCATGAAAAAAGTCATGGATATGGCGATTTCTGATCTTGAGGAATCATGGGCACCAGTTCATAGAATTGATGCTCAATATCTTCGTACTGAAATTAACCCTCAGTTCGTTGGTGTTGTTCCTCCATCAGACGTAATTATCGCTACAACACTTGAAGTTGAATTTGAAAGTGCTTCAGGCACCATCATGATCGTTGTTCCGTATTCAACGATTGAGCCAATTAAGCAAAAACTTTCAAGTAGCTTCCAAACAGATAACGACATGGCCGATAGCATTTGGACTAAGGCCATGAATGAGCACATTAAAGATGCAACAGCGACACTTGTTGTAAAACTTGGTGAAGCAGAGATGACAGTTGGAGATCTAGTGACTCTTGAGAAGGGAGATATTATTCCTCTTAATCAAGAAGCATCAGGTGAAGTCACACTTGCAGTTGAAGGTGTGGAAAAAATGAAATGTTTAATCGGCGTGCATAAAGGCAACCGTGCAGTACAAGTAACTAAACTCATCAGTAGAGATTGATAAGGGGATCATATGGAGAACGAAGTGGGTCAAAATTCAAATGAAGGAAAAAAACCAGGACTACGCGCCATTGATGATCTAGAGCGTGTTCAGGTTCAAGAGATAGCCGACGAAATTCGCGCCGGTGATGATGCTCTTAATAAACTTAAAGTTCAAAACCTAGACTTTATTCTAGATATTCCGTTGAAAGTGACTGTTGAGCTTGGAAGAACGTCGATCATTATTAAAGATCTTCTTCAGCTTGGTCAGGGTTCTGTTCTCGAGCTTGATAAGCTTGCAGGTGAACCACTAGAAATTTTAGTGAATGGAAAACTCGTCGCTAAAGGCGAAGTTGTAGTGGTGAATGAGAAGTTTGGTATCCGCCTTACAGATATCATTAGCCCTATTGAACGTATTGAAACTTTGAAATAAGTCCCAGCATTTTTGGGAAAGGATAGAAGATGAAAGCCTTACGCTTAACACTCGCACTGATCACCGCTCTTCCATTGTTGGCCATGGCCGCCTCTGGCATGACAAAAATTGAGGATATCGCTTACACACCTCAAGCAGAGGGTGGACGTGGAAGTGTCATCATCAAACTTGCTTCCCCAATTAACGAGATCCCAGAGCTGACGATTAAAGATAATATGGTTCAGGTTTCAGTTCCAGGTACTTTTGTTTGGCCAAAAATTGAAAAAAATATTTCTGTCGGTAGCGCTGACGCAACATTGATGGCTTATCAGTTTAATAAAGACCTTGTACGTGTAAGAGCAGTCCTTCCTTACTCGCTACAAGGTCGTGAAAAGCAAGTGAGCATTGTGGTTGGTGAAAACTCTGTAGAACTAACTTTTCCTGTAGAGCAGTCAAGAAAGACAGCTTCTGCTCCAATGGCAGCCCCAAAAGCTAAGAAAAACTCAGACCAGAACTACGATACAAAATATTTAGAGAAACTACTTTCTGATAAAGAGCTTAAGCAAATTGCCGCAGAAGCTAATAACAGAATTGAGCTTAAGGCCGGTGACAAAAAAGCGGTGTCGGCCCAGGCTGCAAACCAGCAAGATGAGGTCAATGTGACCCTTTCTGCAACAGATAAAGACGTCAACGCCCCGTTTTCTATTGCCAACTACCTTGGCAAGTTTGTTGCTTTCTTAGGATTAGTGCTCTTGGTGTTTTACGCCGCAGCAACCTTAATGAAGAAGGGTGTCTTGAAAAAAGGAAAGCTTGGATTCTTAAACTCTACAAAACCTGTTGAAGTACTTTCAACAACTTTTATTGGTCCTAAGAGAAGTGTTTTAACGATTAAGGCTAATGATCAGATCTTCTTAGTTGGCTCTTCTGAGTCAGGACTTCAACTTATTTCTGAACTTAAAAATCCAGCTGGATTTTTAAAAGAAGGCGAAAGAAAAATCGCTGGAGATAACTTTGATACACAATTAAGAACAACTCCAGAAAAAGAATTTCGTTTAAAAGAAACTGTTTCAGCAAATCGTGAAGCAGCAGCAAGTGATTTGAATCTTGATAGTTTTCTTGATTCAAAAGTAACTTCAAAAGTAAAAGATAAGGTCAGATTTTCTGATCAAATTAAAAGTAAAGTTAAAAACTTAAAGCCACTTCAGTAAGAATTGGCGATGGTAAAGGATACCCTTGTGACTTTTAAAGCAGGAAGCTTAAGCACAATCATAAAACTTCTAACCTTTGGGCTTGGAAGTTTTTTTGCGTTAAGTGCGCAGGCACAAAATACAGCGAGCCTTCCAGGTATCGCCGTCAATTTCGGACAAGGTGCAGACCTTGTCGATACTCTTGAAGTCTTGGGTTTATTTACGGTTTTAACATTGGCACCTGCCGTTTTAATTCTGTGTACGTGCTTCACAAGAATTATTGTTGTTCTTTCATTTATGCGCCAAGCGATTGGTACGCAAAACCTTCCGCCAAACCAACTTCTTATTGGTTTTGCGATGTTCCTTTCAGTTTTCGTTATGCAACCAACGGGAAAACTTATTTGGGAGCAAGCGGTTCATCCGTATATGGAAAGAAAAATCTCAACAGCACAAGCCGTTGATAGAATCGAAATTGGTCTTCGCGCTTTTATGAGTAAGCAAACTAGAAAAGCCGATATCCAATTGTTTTATGATGTAACTGGAGAAGCTGCAGCTCAAACTGTCGATGATGTTCCAATTCATTACTTGATTCCGGCTTTTATCATCAGCGAATTGAAGACAGCCTTTCAAATCGGCTTTTTACTTTATATTCCGTTTTTGATTCTAGATATGGTTGTCGCCTCGGTGCTGATGGCCATGGGGATGATGATGTTACCTCCTGTTGTCGTTTCACTTCCGTTTAAGCTTTTACTCTTTGTTTTGGTTGATGGTTGGCAGTTAGTTACAGGTTCAATTTTGAGATCATTTCACTAAGGGGTGAGTTATGGGCTTTGACGCTTTTACAGAAGTATCTAATCAGGCCATTAAGGTCACACTTTATATTGCTTCTCCAATGTTAATTGGAGCACTTTTAATTGGTATCATGGTTTCAATTTTCCAAGCGGTAACTCAGATCAACGAGCAAACATTATCGTTTATTCCTAAAATCGTCGTTATCGTAGGAGCTTTGGTTATCTTCGCTCCATGGATGAGTGAGACGCTAACGAGTTTTACAAAAGACTTGATTATTAACATTCCTGCCATGGTTGCAGTAGGAAACTAAAAAAGGAGAAGACTAACCGTGCTTAATATCACAGTTACCGACATGCAGGTTCTTGTGGCTTTTTGGTTAACGTTTACTCGTTGGCTTGCGGTTATGTTTCAAATTCCTTTATTTGATAATTTATCAGTTCCAACAATTGTTAAAGTTCTTGGGACTCTTGTTATTACTTACGCCTTTTTTCCTTTCGTCCAGCAAAGTGTTCTTGCAGATGTTAAACATTATGGGCCTGATGCCTTTTGGTGGTTAACAGCTTTTCACGCCATCGCTGGCTTGATCATTGGCTTTCTCGTTAAAAGCATCATGCTGTTATTTACTGCAGCTGGTAGCATGATTACTCAACAAGTAGGCTTTTCTGCTATCCAATACTTTGATCCACAAAGTGGCGGTCAAGCAGGTCCATTCGAAAAGTTAATTCAATGGACAATTCTAATAATGGTTGTGAGCTCTGGAGCACTTCTTCCGATGTTTAAGGGAATCACACTGACTTTCTTTAGCATCCAGGCGTCATCAATTGGAAATCTATCAACATCACCTGACTTTTTTGTCTATTTCTTTAAGTCATTATTTATGGGAGCACTTTTACTTTCAGCTCCACTTATTTTTATGAACCTTCTTATTAATAGCATCCTAGGGATTGTTTCGAGATCAGTTCCTCAGATGAATATCATCATGGTGAGTTTCGTGGTGAATATTGGAATGGGATTATTAGTTTTTGCAGCTACTTCGAATGAATTTTTCCAAGTAGGTTTTAAATTATATACAGAAAGACTGGGCGATTGGTTCCAGTTTGTTAGTTAACGTAAAGGAATAAAGTGGCAGACGATTCCGATCAGGATGAAAAGACCGAAGAGCCCTCCGCCAGACGGATTGAAGAATCCCGTAATAAAGGCGAGGTTGCTAGCTCTAAAGAGCTAAGCAGTGTTCTCGTGCTTGCCGGAACAGCTTTTGCGCTTATTTTGTCACTTTCTTATATCTGGGAGAGTTTCGAATTGTATATGGAATGGTTATTTAACCAAGATCTTGCAGTTCTCTTTGGTAATCCAAAAGCATTTCAAGCATTTGTTGAAAAGAGTGCCATGACTGGATTTAAATGTGCCATGCCCATCATGCTGGCTAGCGCTTGTGTCGGTATTTTCGTCAATGTTGCACAAGTTGGGCCTTTGTTTGCGGCAGAAGCTTTAAAATTTGACCCAGAAAGAATTAATCCTATCAGTGGATTTAAGAAACTTTTTTCTATGAAAAGCGTTGTTGAAGCGATTAAAGGAATCATGAAGTTTATCTTTCTTTTATCGATCATCTATATGTTCATGAAAGATCGCCTTATTAGCTTTAATGGATTTCTTCATACTGACTTTGTCGCAGGATTTGCTTACGGAAAAGAAATTATTGTTCAACTCACTTTCTTTTTATTGATAGGACTCTTGATCATCGCTATTGCTGATTTCGCTTATCAAAAATATAGCTACAGAAAGAAAATGATGATGACTAAAGAAGAAGCGAAACGCGAACACAAAGAGCAGGATGGTTCTCCTGAAGTTAAGCAACGTATTAAGGCCCTACAAAGAGAAATGAGTCAAAAAAGAATGATGTCTGATATCCCAAAGGCAGATGTTATTATTACTAACCCAACTCATATTTCAATTGCTCTTCGCTACGACCCAGAAACGATGATCTCTCCTGAGATTATCGGAAAAGGGGCAGACAATGTTGCTTTTAGAATTCGTGAAATTGCGAAAGAGCACAACATTCCTTTGGTTGAGAATGTTCCCTTAGCAAGATCACTTTATAAAACAGTTAAAGTGGGACAACCGGTTCCACGTGAAATGTATAAAGCAGTGGCAGAAGTCTTAGCTTTTGTCTTTAGATTAAAAAGAAAGAAAAAGGCTTTCTCGCAGGAAGCGAGATATTAAAAGGAATAAGCTGTGAATAAGTTTTTCGAGCGTTTTAAATTCCTCAACGAAAATAGTGACCTAGCGGTAGCTGTAGGTTTGCTACTCGTTATGGTGGTGATGATTGTTCCAATCCCACCATTCCTACTCGATCTCTTGGTTGCTTCTTCGTTAGCGATTGCGATTCTTGTGATGCTTGTGTCTGTGTACACAAAGCGTCCATTAGACTTTTCTACATTTCCTTCAGTCCTACTTGTAACGACTCTATTTAGATTGTCTTTAAACGTAGCTTCAACTCGTAATATTCTTCTTCGCGGTGGTAGTGAAGGAACAGCAGCTGCTGGAGAAATTATCCGCTCATTTGGTGAGTTCGTTGTTGAAGGGAATTATGTTGTTGGTATCGTTGTCTTTATTATCCTTGTGATCATTAACTTTATCGTGATCACTAAAGGTGCTGGTCGAGTTGCGGAAGTTGCTGCAAGATTTACCTTAGATGCGATGCCTGGTAAACAAATGGCCATCGATGCTGATTTGAATGCCGGATTAATTTCTGATGAACAAGCCAAAAAACGCCGTAAAGAAGTCGCTGAAGAAGCAGACTTTTACGGTTCCATGGACGGTGCTTCAAAGTTCGTTCGAGGTGATGCTATCGCTGGTATTATGATTACAGCGGTGAATATTGTGGCGGGTATCATTATTGGTGTCTCACAATATAATATGGATTTCTCTCAGGCTGCTGAAACTTTCACTCTACTAACAGTAGGTGATGGTCTGATTTCTCAAATTCCAGCACTAATTATTTCTGTTGCCGCCGGTATTATCACCACAAGAAATACAGAAGATACCAACCTTGGTGATCAGGTAAGTAGACAGTTTAGACTTCATCCTAAAGCACTCTACGTGGCCGGTGCCGTTTTATTTGTTTTCGCTATGATTCCAGGTCTTCCACAACTTCCATTTATCGCTGTTGGTATCATGCTGTGCTTTGGCGCCTACAGAATGGAACAGTGGAATGAAGATGATGTTAAAAAGGCATCAGTTGCCAAAACAGATGAGAAGAAGGCAACACCTGAAAATCTCGAAGATCTTCTTACTCTTGAGCTAGTAGAGCTGGAAGTAGGCTATGGCTTAGTCAATCTTGTTGACTCAGAGCAGAATGGTGATTTACTTGAAAGAATTACTCATATTCGCAAACAGTTCGCTTTAGACTGGGGAGTTATCATTCCTTCTGTTAGAATTAAAGATAACCTCGAGCTTAAGCCCGGTGGTTACAGCGTTAAAATCAAAGGAATTGAAGTGGCGCGCGGTGAACTTATGTCCGATCATTTTATGGCCATGGACCCTGGCTCAGTGATCGAAAAAATGGATGGAATTGAAACAGTTGAACCTGTCTTTGGTTTACCTGCTGTTTGGATTACTGAAGATCAAAGAGATGATGCTCAATACAATGGTTACACAGTCGTTGATCTTTCAACCGTTGTTGCAACTCACTTAACTGAAATATTAAAAACTAATCTTCATGAACTCTTTGGTCGCCAAGAACTTGTCCGTGTTCTTGATAACTTCAAAGAGCATTATCCAAAAGTTGTCGCCGACCTTGTGCCAGATATTTTACCACTTGGTATTGTTTTAAAAGTTATTCAAAACCTTTTAAAAGAGGGTGTATCTGTTAGAGACCTTCGAACCATTCTTGAAAGCTTGGCCGAATACGGTGGAGTAACTAAAGATCCTGATTCACTCACTGAGCATGTTCGCCAATCGCTCTATAGAACGATTACTGAAAGTATTCGTAGTGAACAAGGTGATATTCCAATCTTTACTCTTGATCGTAAGATTGAAGAAAGTATTGCAGGAAATA
>CAYGRY010000072.1:0-13601 GCA_964352405.1 uncultured Halobacteriovorax sp. | reverse complement strand
CACCTCCTGAACTAGCAGCTGATATCGTTGATAACGGTATTATTTTGGCTGGTGGCGGATCTCTTCTTGCAAACCTTGATGTCCTTATTAAGGAAAAAACTGGTCTTCCAGTTTCACTTGCCGAAGATCCTCTTACTTGTGTAGTTCGTGGTTGTGGAAAAGCACTAGAGTCCATCACTCTTCTTCGCCAAGTAACGACCCTTTCATAAGGGACGGCTATGCAAGGGCAGAATTTTAATTTTGTTAAAATTCCAATCAGCGAGCTATCGACCAAGTTTGGCGCCTTAGTCAACGCTAAGTCGCAAGTTAATCTTTGGTGCAAGGGCAAAGTGCCGATTAAGCACAAGGCAAGAGAATTTCAATCCTCACCAAAAACGACGTTAACATTTTTTAAAGAAGAGAACTTTAAGCCAACTAAGGGCGAGAAGATTTATTATTCTTTTAAGCATTCAGGTTTTGAATATTACGGTGTGGGTTTAGCAGTTAAGTCTAAAGTTGAAGATGAATTTATTCTGCAAATGGCCAGTGAGGTTTTTAGATCAGAAAAAAGAGGAAAAGAGAGATTATTAACTTTTCCTCATCATCAGGTTTATGCTTACTTTGAACTTGTTGGAGCTAAAGATCTTTTTAGAGAGACATCAAATAAAAGCAATATCATTAGTCTTGATGGTTTTAGAAAGCCTTTAAAAGAAATCAAGCGAGAAGTTTTCACGGATCCAGTAAAAAACTTTAAAAAATCTGTACTAGATGATGACGATAATATGATGGGATATCGAGTGATTGATCTCTCTTCAAATGGAATCGCTTTTTTAGTTTCAGCTCGTGAAAAAATGATATTCGATAAGCCTCTTAATACTAAGGTTGTTCTTCTTTATAACAGTACAACTTTTGAATTAAGCTCTGCCAAGATTGTTTACGTCGTCGATTCTCTAACGGGTAGTACTAAAGGTAATCCATTGTATAAGGTCGGAATGACATTTGATGAAAATGCAAGATTGTCTGACCTTGTTCATAGAAAACTTGAGTCTAGTAACGCCAAAGAGGGAGCACAGCAAGACTTTGAAGACTTTATTGAAGATTAAATATTTGCTCATTTTTCTTTTGATTCAAGGTTGTGCGTCTCAAAAGCCACAACCGATCGCGACAAGCGTTTCTAAGCAACAGTTTGAACTAAAAGATAAATCAGGAACTTTAAAACTTGAAAGAGAAAGTGGTCCTGTATCAAAGTCGAAAAGTATTTTTGCGGTTAAAAGAGTTTTAAAAGACGATGAGAACAAAGTCTTAGAGCAATCGGTTGTTCTTTCAAGACTTGGAAGCATCAAGGGAAAAATATCCATTCTTAGACCTGAAAAATCTCAATATACAGTTTGGTTTGATGGAAAAGAATATTCAACGATCACACAAATCGATACAAAAAATAAATCTCTAGCAATGACGTTTAATAGTCCTGAGGAACAATGGAAGGGGCAAAAAACGATCTCCTTTCCTAAGAAAGGAATGATTTATTGTTATTTTTCACAATTAATGGAATGTGTGATGGCGTCTGGCTTCGTCCACAAAGCGATTGATAGCGGTAACGGTGAAATGAATCTTCACGTAATATGGGAGGGCTATCCCTATATTCAGCAGCAATATATTGGCATACCGGATGAAGTTTTTTCTAGCGCCACTTTTAATTATGACGGTGAAAATGAAAGAGGGCTTAGAAGATTTTCCTTAAATATTAAGAACTCGAACCAGATCATCTTTTATCAACTCAATAAACAAGATGAGTTAAAAGGCGTTTTTTGGCCAGCGCAAGGTTTAAGTATTGGTACTAAAGGAAGCCTAGAGTGATTCAAAGTATCGTCAAAGGTTTAGTGACAGCGTGGTTTGTTGCTAGCGCGGCCTTTCTTTGTCTTCGCTTATCGCCAGGCGATCCAGTCGAAAGAATTCTTGGTGCTCAGGCAAGACCTGAACAAATTGAATCATTTAGACAAAAACTTGGATTAGATTTATCACTTCCTGAGCAGTATCAATCTTTTATCATCGGTCTGGTTAAACTTGATTGGGGAAAATCTCTTTTTAAAGATAAAGATGTTTTAGAAATGATTGGAGATTCTTTGGTTCCTACGGCCAAACTCGCCATTATTTCAATCGTTCTTTCGTTTGTTTTTGCCTCGTTTCTTGGAACATACTCCGCTCTAGTTCGAGGAGGATGGCAAGATCATCTTATTCGATTGTTTTGTCTTGGCTCTTTATCATTTCCCATTTTTTCATTGGCACCAATTTTAATTATAATTTTCGCCATTAAATTAGGATGGCTTCCAGTTTCTGAGTTAACCACACCGCTTCATTATGTTTTACCTTTAATTACACTTATCTTGCCTCTTACAAGTGTGCTTACCCGCGTCGTTCGTAATCAATTTTTAGAATCTTCGGGGGAGCCATGGATTGCAGTCCTCAAGGCAAAAGGAATGGGAAGTTTCGACATTCATCTAAGAGTTTATAAAGTATGTTTGCCGACAATACTAAATCTTGTTTCAATGCAGCTTTCTGTCATTTTGGCCGGAGCCATGATTACTGAGACAATTTTCGATATTCCTGGACTGGGTAAATTACTTTTAACTGCGATTGAAAATAGAGATTATCCATTAGTTCAGGGTTTAATTATTTACACGTCTTTGATCTATCTTGTTCTTTATGTCTTTACTGACATTGCGAATTCTAAAATCGATCCAAGATTGGCGCAAACATGAAGAAGTGGAGCTTTGAAACAAAGTTTGGTGCCAGTATATGCTCACTCTATGTTTTGTGGGGTGTAGTTTATTTAATAAACTCTTATTTTAATAATTTTGTACCAACTATTAATATTGAAAAAGAATTACTTGATCCATTACAAGATGGTTATCTATTAGGGACTGATATCTACGGACGATCTATGCTTGGGATGTTGTCGGCCGGAGTAATTCACTCGCTTATTTTTGCCATTCTAACAGCAAGCTCTTCTGCCGTTATTGGTGTCTGCGCTGGTGGCATTATGGCACTAGGAAAAAGCAAGATCTCAACACTTATTGAAGGAATTGCTAACTCAATCTATATTTTTCCAACAGTACTCATTGCGATCATGATTATGTCACTTTGGGAGGGGGGAATCTTAACTTTATGGGTTACACTCGTGGGCGTCGGCTGGCCTGGCTATGCTAGGATAGCGCGTGGAGAATTTCTTAGAATTAAAACTATGCCTTATGTCGAAAGTGCTAGGGCTGTAGGTGTTAGCCCTTTTAGGCTGTTTTTTAAAACAATGTTGCCTGCAATAATGCCTGTAATCATTGTTCAACTCGTTCTAGGTTTAAGTGGTGTTATCATGAGTGAATCAACACTTGGATTTTTAGGGCTTGGTACCAGTGAGTATTCCTGGGGAGAATTATTGGCCATGGCGAAAGACGTAATATTAGAAGCTCCGCATATAGTTGTTCTTACAAGTTTGACAATGGCGGGAATCATATTAGGATTGAACCTTCTCGGTGATGGTTTAAGAGATGCTTTAGATCCTAGAAGCACAGGGGTTAAATAGTGATAGGTCTTGGTCAATTAATAATGACAGGAATAAGCGGCTTAACACTGACAAGTGATGAGTCGGAATTTCTTGAAAAAGAAAATATTGGTGGTGTTTTATTATTTGCAAAAAATTACGATTCACCAGCTCAACTTGCTGAACTTGTTAATTCAATTCAAAAATGCAGAAGAGAATATCCATTAATTATTGCTGTTGATCACGAAGGTGGGCGAGTGATGAGATTTAAAACTCATTTCACTCAATTTCCTGCCATGATGGATATTGCAAAGCTCGGATCTCCAAAAATTTGTTATCACGTCACACGCATTATGGCCGAAGAACTCTCTTCATGTGGCATTAATCTTAATATGTCTCCTGTGTGTGATATTACCAATAACCCAAACAATAAAGTCATTGGTGATCGTGCCTTTGGTATCGACGAAGAAAGTGTTTCAAAATATGTTTCAAGTGCCATTCGTGGTTTTCAAACTAATGGTGTCATGGCATGTGCAAAACACTTTCCTGGTCACGGCTGTACAACCAAAGATTCTCATCATGATCTTCCTTATGTTAAAAAAACAATAGAAGAACTTAGAGAAACGGAGTTCCAACCTTTTATAAAAGCCATAAAATCTAGAGTTGAATTTGTTATGATGGCCCATCTTCAAGTTGATGCCATCGACGAAGAACTTCCTACAAGCCTATCCGAAAAAGCCCATTCCATCGTACGTGACGAATTTAGATTTAAAAAAGTGATTATCAGTGATGATATGCAAATGGGTGCTATCGTTAATAAATACGGTGTGGAAGAAGCAGCGGTTAAAGCCATATCGGCTGGCTCGGATATTATTGAATATCGCGATATGGAGGAAGCTCAAAAAGCACTTGCAGGATTAAGGCATGCGATGAAAGTCAAAGACCTTAAAAACGAAGCTGTGATGGCCAGAGTGGCTAGAATTACAGAGCTTAAGCAACAATATTTGTCGGATTATAAACCAATTTATATACCAGAAATTAATAAAAAGATGGGCGTGAAGGCAAATCAAATCTTTTTAGATGATCTTTTAGAGCGAATTGCTCAGGCATAACTTAACTCTTAGATTTTATAGCTAGGCACAATCTTTCCACTACGCAACATAGATCATAACTCTTTGATATCCTATAGGTAAGTATATTAAGGAGAGCCAGCATGTTGATGTGGGCATCAGTTATCTTGATGGGTTTAGCTGTTTTTATTCTAACGAATATGATTTTCAATGATGAAGATCAATTCAAGGCGCAAGAAAAGCTAGAAGAAAGTGATCAGCGGGCACCAAATGAATTTGCCAAGCACGGTATTGTTCTTCGCTACTCAAGACCATTTTTTAAAAGATATTTCACTCCCATTGTTCAAACAATGAAAAATAAGAAAAAATTTCGAGAGAAGTATAAAAGACCAATTGCAAGTGGTGGACTAACTGAAGTTATTACAGCTGAGGATTTTTTCGCCTTTAAACTCTTTTTGATTATTGGATTCCCAATCGTTTTTATGGGGGTTCGTTGGTTTTTAGAAGAGACTTGGCCCTTATCAATGATTCCTGTTCTAGCTGGTCTTGGTTTTGTTTATCCAGACATTTGGATTAAAGGAAAGAAACAGGAGAGACAAAAAGACGTCGTTCAAAATATGCCCTTCGCAGTAGATATGTTAGCTCTCTCTGTTGAAGCGGGACTAGATTTTATTGCGGCAATGACAAAAGTTGTGGAGAAAGCAAAAAAGAGTGCGCTGACAGAAGAATTTGAAACGGTCATTCGTGAAATTCGAATCGGTTCTTCAAGAGCCGAAGCTCTTCGAAATATGGCCTGGCGTTTAGATATGATTAATATCTCATCCTTTTGTGCCACGCTAATCGCAGCAGACTCAGTTGGTGCTTCTATTGGGCCAATTTTAAAAGCTCTTGCTCAAGAGATTCGACAAAAAAAATCAGCGGATGCTGAAAAAGCAGGGGCTACTGCAGCCACCAAAATTTTGTTTCCTATGTTGTTTTTGATTGTACCGGCAGTTTTTTTAATGATTGGTGCACCTTTAGCCATTCAGTCCCTTGTAGGTAACTAGTGAAAAGAATGAAGATAAAAAATAACGAATGGGAAATAGCAAAAGATGTTGTGTTGGCAGACACATTTTTGTCACGAGCACGCGGTCTAATGTTTAGAAAAGAAATGAATGAATTTGATGGTATGCTTATCACCCCATGTAATTCAATTCATACATTTGGTATGAACTTTCCAATCGACGTTGTATTTTTAAGCAAGACTTTTGAAGTTGTTAAAATATTTGAAAATTTAAAACCTTATAGAATGACCAGACCATACTTTAGTGCAACACAAGTCCTAGAGCTTAAATCTGGAACCTTAAATGGACGTCTTAATAAAGGCGATCGTTTGGAGGTTATGTGTATAAACTAGTTGTTATTGGCGGAAAGCTTAGAGGTAAAGAGTATCCGCTTGTGGAAGGTGAGAATATTTTAGGAAGAGACCCTGAGTGCGGGGTTCATTTTCCAGTGCAAGGTGTTTCAAAACAGCATATGTCAATTTCCGTGACTGGCGATGTTGCGTACATTAAAGACCTAGGCTCCAGTAATGGAACATTTCTCAACGGTAAAATTGTAAAACGCGGAACTGTAAAAAGTGGCGATAAGATAGCTTTACCCGATTCAATTCTGCAAATTGTTCACGTCAAAGAAAAAAAGAAGGTTATCAAGCGCAAGTCAGCCAAAGAAGTTGATCAGTCCGAGGAGTTCTACACTGGTGGAACTGCTCCTGAAAATCTACCAGGTAAAATTAAACATCTCTTTAAGTATAAAGCGATGTCTATTCTTCACGGGATCAATGAAGAGTATGAATGGCGTGTACTATTTGGAATTCTTTTAACAATATTTTCGATTTTGGCAATTACGTTAACGATCTTCCCGGTTCTTCAAGACTCAAAAGCAATTCTACTGTATGAAACATCACAACGTGGCGCTTTTTACGCTGATGTTATTAGTCGTACGAACTCAAGAGCCTTAGAACAAAAAGAACTTGACCGTGTTGATTCATCATTTTTAGAAAATGAAGACGGTGTTAAGTCTTACGAACTTTTCGATATTGAAGGTCGTATCGTTAGACCAATCGCCCAGCTAAATAAATATATTAATGACTCTTTTTCAGTTGAAACATTTGATTGGGCAAAGAAAACAAAAGATGATGGTGGAAGTTCTGTTTTAAAGAAGCTCTTAGCAGATGGTGAAATTGGAATTGGTAAAAAAATTATGGCCTATGACACAAGAGTTGGAAAGCTCATTGCTGTAGGTGTAATCGCGATTCGATTTAAACCAAAATCATTAGCCGTAGAAGCAACTAAAAGTTCTAAGGCATATCTAGAATCATTAACAACGACGGGTTTAGTAGCAATATTCTTTTTTTGCTTTGTCTATTATTTGACCGTTAGACCACTTGAGGAAATGCGATTTCAAATTGAAGAAGCCTTACGTGGAAAAAGAAAGAATTTAGAATCAAACTACTTAATGGAAGAACTCAACCCTTTAAGAAGCAGTATTAATAGTCTGCTACAACGGATACGAGAGCTTAATAAAGAAGATGATGGTGAATTTGAAGATATGGAAAGTGATGAGGGCTACGTCTTAGCCCTTGGGGAGTTCATGAGAGGTGGTGGAGTTCCAGCAATGGTGATGGATTCACAGAAAAATGTATCAAGAATTAATACTGAGGCGGAAGACTTAACAGGAATACGTGAGAGTACCGCACAAAATATGAGTTTGCTTGATGTTTCCCGCGAGAAAGGATTCGCAGCAACAGTGATCGAATTATGTGATAACTCCGCCAATAACAGCGGAACAAATCAAAGTGGCGAGTACGAATTAGGTGGAACACCTTATGAGGTCCATGTCGTATCTTTAATGGGGAAGGATGGATTTGCTAAAGCATTCTATATTACCTTCTTGAAGGCTGGTTAATGGGATTACGAGTTGCTAAAGGCAATAATGTAAAAATCTCAAAGAAACTTGAAGCACCTACTGATGCTGGCAAGCACTACCGTTTATTATGTCTTACTGGAAAGAATAAGGGCATTGCTTACTTTATGACTGGCAAGAGACTAGTGATGGGTAGACATGAAAACTGTGACATCCAAATTCTAGATACTAAAAGCTCGAGAGAGCATGCTGAACTTACTCGTGTTGGAGATAAATTTGTTTTAACAGACCTGGGAAGTCAAAACGGAATTATAGTTAATGACTTAAAGGTAAATCAGCACACCTTAGCTGATGGGGATAAGGTCATTGTCGGCCAAACAGTTTATAAATATTCAATCTTTAATAATAAGAAAGTAGAAGCAGTTGATGACGATTTAGATGAAGACGAAGATGAGGACGATGAAGAAAATAAAAAAGAAAAGAAACCTGCTGGAAATAGACTTCTTATTCTTCTAGCCGTTTTAGGTGGAGCTTTCTTTTTCTTGGGCGAAGAACCTGCACCAACGCCGACACCTAAACAAAGCACTAGCAATATTAATTTGGGTGGAGTTACGAAAGGTGTTGCCGATACAAGCCGCGAGATGGATTCAGAACTTGAGAGGAAGGTTGATACCATTTTGCATCGTGGATTAAGAGAGTACCGTGAAGGAAACTATTTCAGAGGAATTGAAGAGTTTAATTTGGCACTTATTTTGAACCCTAGAAGTGGACGAGCTGCTTTTTATCTAGAAAAGGCAAAGCAGAAACTTGATGATGAGGTAACTCAAAGTTTTCTGCGTGCCAAAGTTGCGGCAGATGCATTGAAATATGAATCAGCAGTTGTTACCTATTGTTCGATCATGAAGTTAATAAGTAAAAATCCAGATGATGAGCGCTTTAAGAAAGCAGAAAAAGAGCTAGGTGATTTATTAGAAAAAATGGGTAAACCAACTGATGAACCCAAAAAAGAGTGCCTTTAATTAAATAAGGAAAGAATGAAGCTTACTGTTTATAAAGATAATCAAGTTGTACAGTCAATCGATCTTGAAAAAGAGGTTGGCGGATCTACGCGCATGTCTTTCCTTATGGGACGTAGTTCACAGTGCCACGTTGTTTTGGACAGTCCGCTTGTGTCAAGAGAATTGGCAGAGATAAACTTTGTTAATAATTTATGGTCGATTAAAAAAACTTCAGATTTAAATCAACTAATAGTTAATGGAGCTTCCATTAATGAAAAAACATTAACAAATGGAGACATGGTTACATGTGGTCCTTTTGTCGTAAGTGTTGAGCTGGCTAATCAAGTTATAAGTTCGCCGACTAAGAATAATATAAGTCAATCACCTGTAGAAGATGGTGAGGGAGCGACTGAGACTTTGGCGCTAAATAATGAAGATGCGACTAAAGCCCTCGATTTGGATAATGTTGATGAGCCGAGTGATGATCTAGTTGATGACCTTGGTGGAGAACTCGATGGTGACTTGGCAGACGATTTAGGTAGTGATCTTGACGATGAACTTGGTTCTGATTTAGAAGCCGATGGAGATTTAGGTGAAGGTTTAGTTGATGAGTTTGCTGAAGCGGTCGACACTAACGATGCAACAGAAAACGCGTTTGATTTACCGGCAGAAGGTGAAGCTGAATTTGCAGAAGCTGAGTTTGCAGAAGGTGAATTTGAAGAAGGTGATAGTGCTTTAGATGTATTAGATGACGACGATTATGAAGATGATGATAGTACGAGAGTGTTTACTGGGTTTGCGACGTACTTTCTAGATCTTTTTGGCGAATACGCACCTTACGATAAATATAAAATTGATAAAAATGAGATTAAAATTGGTCGTGATCCATCCAAAGCAGATATTGTTTTGCCGGATCCTGAAGTTTCTAGTGTTCATGCAATTGTAAGAAAAGTCGGATCAGACCTTATGATTGAAGATTTACAATCTGGAAATGGAACTTTACTTAACGGCGAAAGAATTAATAAGTCCGAACTCCATAATCATGATGAATTTCTTATTGGATCAACAACGTTCACTGTTGCCATAACTTCTGACTTATTAAAACAAGAAGAAGGCAGATTAATGCCAGTTGAGCTTAATCAAGAAATAGAAGTTGAAGAAATTATTGAAATTGATCCAGATAGTGAGGAGGCTGAAGGTCTTGAAGGTGATGCTTTTGGTGATTCCAATGTGTCGAGTTCTGGATCGTTGTTTTCAAAGGATGCTTTAAAAGATCCTGTTAAAAGAAAAAAATTATTATACGTTGCTGTTGGATTGCTTGCCTTATGGGTGCTTCTAGATGAAGAGCAACCTGAAGCGCCAAAGCCCAAGGCAGCCGAATCAGTTGAGGCAAATGCAACTCCAAGCGCTGAAGAACTTAACAAGCTTAAGCAGGCTAATGATGCCTTTTCAAAGTTATCTCCTGAAGAGCAAAAATTCGTTGAGAATAATTATATTCTGGCCAAGGCCTTATTTGACCAAGGTAAATACAACGAAGCCTTATTAGAACTTCAAAAGATATTCTCGCTTCTTCCAGATTATAAAAATGCCAGACAAATTGAAGATCTAGCAAAGCAAGGGCTTGCAAAACTTGAAGAGCTCGCCAGAAAAGAGCAGCAAGAAAAAGAGAGAAAAGAGCGAGCAGAAAAGGTTTCGGAGCTTACAATAAAAGCAAAAGAAGCGGTTAAAGAAAAAAACAGACTTGTTGCCGAATCAATGTTTGGTGAGATTTTAAGACTAGATCCAGAAAACTACGATGTTCCTCAAATGCGCCTAGAGCTTGAGGCATGGCAAAAAGAACAAGACAGAATAAAACTAGAGAAAGCTACGGCCGAAGCAGAAAGAAAGAGAATGGTGGATTCTCTTTCAGCCGGTAAAAATGCATTCTTGGCCGAGGAGTGGTACCGCTCAATTGGTGAGCTTGAAAAGTTCTTAGAAATTAAGAATATGGATGAAGATCTGGTTAAAGATGCGACGGACATGCTTAAGACGGCTAAAGCTGAAATTGATAAACAAGTTAATCCTTTATTAGGAAAAGCTCGTTCATTAAAAGAAGGACAGGATCTTAAAGGTGCCTATGAACAGTATAAGCAAATTTTAAAATTTAATCCGACTCAACTTGAAGCACTAAATGAAATGGATGCGATTCGAGAAGAACTCTTTAGACGATCACAAAGAGTTTACCGAGAAGCTATTATCGCAGAATCGCTAAGCTTATTTGATAATGCTAAAGAAAAATTTCAAGAGGTTCAGCAAATCTCACCAACTGACAGCGAGTACTATCAAAAAGCAACAGAGAAATTAAAGAACTATATTTATTAGGATTCTTATGGAACTCAAAAGTTACGCTGCTAAATCACATCAAGGACCTTACCTTCAAGTTAATGAAGATGGAGTAGAAGTAGATCTTATGCAAAAGATCTATATGGTTTTTGATGGTTTTGGTGGAAGTAATGTTGGTGACAAAACTGTTGAGTTTTTAAAAGAAAACATTAAAAAATTCTATGGGAAAATTGGCGGGGACCCTGATGCGACTCTACCATTTTTTTATAGCCCAAAATACTTGCTCGAAGGAAACGCACTTCTTAATTCAATGCACTACGCCCATTCAATGCTTAAAAAAGAGAATGCTCAAAAACCAATGCATGAAAGAGGTGGAGCTTCAGCGATGGTGATAACCGAAGCCGATAATATTGTAACTTTAGCGTCTACTGGAAATATTTGTGCTTGGTCCTATAGAAGGGGCAAGCTCTCTTCCTTGCTACTGCCTGATTCTATGGAGTCATTAGCGAGAGATAATCACGAAAAGACATATTACACTACTCCACTATCGGCTTTTGGGTTATTTGATGATCTGCATGTTAGGATTGCGGAATTTAGACCAAAAGAGGGCGATAAGCTGATCATTATGACCGACGGGGCATATGCTAGACTTGATGACGGTGAGCTTAAGTATATTGTTGAAGGTAAGAACCATTCAGACCTTGATCGTATTCAAGAAATTTTCGGAGTTGTTAACTCAAGAGGGAATTTAGACAATCAAAGTTGTCTCTTATTAAACTTCTGATTCCAGATTCCATTAGTCGGAAAATCAACAGATTGGTTGCCTTCGTCGACTCCTAGTGCGAAAATGTTGTCCTGGAGTTCAAATGGCAGATAAAATTCTTGTAGCAGATGACAGTCTAACAATTCAAAAGGTTGTGGCCATTACTTTGGCTAATGAGCCATGGGTAATAGTTGAAGCAACAGATGAAAGTGAGCTTTTTGGTAAGTTAAGAGGCGGAGACTATAATCTTGTCCTGCTTGACTTCAATCTTTCTGAATCAAAGTCTGGTTACGAACTCGTTCAAGAAATTAAAAGTTTATCACCACATGTAAAAGTCCTTGCGATGCTTGGCACCTTTGACTCTATTGATGAAAGTCAATTAGATCAAAGTGGAGCTGATGGAAAGATCGTTAAACCATTTGATTCATCGAAGTTCATTCAAAAATGCAGAGAGCTTATTAATGCCAGCGATAGCGTAGACTTATCTACTGAAGAAGAAGAAAGTCTTGCTTTTAACGATCAAGAAGCAGCTGAAGAAGTTGAAGAAGATCAAAACACTGAAACAAGCTTTGAAGACGATTCGGAAGGTTGGGTTATGGACTCACCATCTGTTTCTCAATCAGAAGTTGAAGAAGATGATTCACTTGCAGATACTTGGGATGAGGAAACTTCTCCAGGCATATCAATGGATAGTATTTCCAGCAATGAATCAAAGCATGAAGATAAATTAATGAATGAATTGCAAGGTTGGGGAGTAAGTATTCCTGATCCAATCGGTGCATCAAAAGAAAAGGCTCAGCAAGTGCCGCCAGTTATTGGTGGAGGTACTAGTAGTAGTGACATGGAAAAAGACTTCCTTTGGGATGATGATTCCGATAGCTCTAATGCATCTAGTGAAGAGATTAGTTTCAGTGTTGACGAACAGGTTGACCATCCAGTTATAGGCTCAATCGGCGACGAGGATGATGTTTATCCTGAAACTGATGACTTGGACTATCCAGACTTCGGGTCTCTATCTGAAATTTCAGATTTCGAAGGTGTATCTTCAAAACCAGCACCACAAATGATTTCACTGGATCAGTTAAGTCCTGAAGAAGATGAGATGCCTCTTCAAATTGTTAGAGAAGATGAGCCTATTCGTGATGAACTCGCCAAAGAAATTGAAGATGAACTTTCGCCAGACGATTTTTGGGCAGCAGATGATTCAACCGCAACTGAGCTACCAACTCAAAAGTATAGTGATGATGAAGATGATGACTCTCGTGAGAGTTTCGTCGTTGGAGTTGGTGATCCGTTGGCCCCAATTGAGCCGATTAAACCTTCAGAAAAACTTAATGTAGAAATTTCTCAGCAAAAAAATTTCCAACCAGCTCTTGATGAGGACGCAGTCGTTAGACGTGTGACCGAAGCTCTTGCTCCTATGATTGAGGATATCGTTAAACGATATATGGAAGAGAAGGTTGAGAAAGTTGCTTGGGAGATTATTCCTGACGTAGCTGAAAACCTTATTCGAAAAGAAATTAAAGAATTATCACAATCAACCCGTAATTCTTAAGCTACCTGTATAAACTTTAATTGTGCTGTCCTGAGTTTGAATGATGGCAGCACCAAGTTTATCTATCCCAGTAAATAAACCTTTGATTCTTTGATCGCCGTCGATAATTTCTACATTTTTATTTAAATGAAAGCAGTATTGATTCCATTTATCTGCTGAGAAGTCTTCGCATTGAATAATATAATTATATAGGCTTTCGGCCATTTCCTTTTTGTTTATCGCTTTCAAGTTCAAATGATTAATTGGGTAAGATAACTCTTTCACCGCAGAAAAATCTGATTGATCAAAATAAAGGTTTAATCCAATTCCAACTAGAACAAAGTCTTGATCTAAAACCTGACATAAGATTCCACCAACCTTTTCACCCTGTTGGTTTAATATATCGTTCGGCCATTTAAGAGATAATGAAATATTTTGTTGCTTAAAGTATTCACAAAGCGCCAAGGCCATATGAAGCGGAGTGAGGCTTATTTGT
>CAYGRY010000071.1:0-13870 GCA_964352405.1 uncultured Halobacteriovorax sp. | reverse complement strand
GAAAAGCTTTCTAAAACAGATAAAAATAGGCTGACTAAGTTAAGAAGAGAGCGAGCTTGAATTATTGCTAAAAAATAGGCGTCAACCCACCTAACCGGATAAACTGCTTAATCTAGGTCCAAACATTGACAAATTTTTTTTCGCTCTCATCTTATTGATATGATCGAAGTAAAAAGAAAGCTTGTAAGTAATTACTTAACTAGAAAACACAATAGTGGTCGAACTGTTAATTGGGTTATCTTTACGCTTTTCGTTTGTTATGGCATGAGTTTTCTATTTTGGAATTACCCCATTGGTAATTTCTTGGCTGCTTCTCCAAATAAAGTATTTGAAATGAAGGAGTATTGGCGACTCTTTACATCATCTATGATTCACGCCGACCTTTCGCATTTTTTATCTAATTCTTTTATGCTCTCCATTATGGGTTATTTCGTTAGCTATCATTACGGCGCAATACTATTTCCTGGGATTGCCTTTTTGTTTGGCATCCTAATTAACTTGATTGTTATTTGGGGGTACCCTCCCGAAGTTTCCTTAGTTGGTGCATCAGGTGTTGTTTATTGGTTATGGGGTTTTTGGCTAGTTCTCTATTTAGGTATTCAAAGACATGTAACAATTATAAGAAGAGTAATGAAAGTATCAATCGTAGGTCTTTTCGTTCTATTACCAAACGAATTTAGAGCACAGACAAGTTACTTCGCCCATGCTGTTGGATTTATTCTTGGAGTAGGTTTTGGCTTTGTATATTTTATAATTTTTAATAAAAAAATCTTTGCCAGTGAAATTTGGGCAAATGAGATTGTGCACACAGATGATGATCTTGTCGAAGAAGCTATGTCTTAATTTCGTTCAAGTGAAGAAAATTCCACAAGTATCTAGTAAATTTATTCAGTGATAATCTTGCGTATATACTGACTAGAATAGTTGAGGAACTTGATATGAAAATACTAATGGTATCTCTATTTCTGATTCTTACAAACACAGCACTTGCCTCAATCAAGATTCTCTCTGTTCGCGGTGAAAGCCAATACATTAGAGAAAACATTTCGAATGAACTAAATACTAAAAGCCTTCTGCAATTAGGAGACATCATAAAAACGATGGGCAAATCGTTTGTTAAAATCCAATTGCATGAGAGTGTCATTACAATTGCACCTAATAGTTATTATAAAGTTTCTGGCGAAGTTAATTCTGAAGAAGGCAGTGAACTTGGAACTTTATTGTATGGACATCTGCATGCGAGCTTTAAAAAAAATAAAGATAATAAAAGAGTCATCAGAACTCCTACGGCCGCTATGGGTGTAAGAGGGACAAAGATACTATTGCATGTGGCACGAGATCAGACTGAATACAGTGAGAGATATAAAGGAGTCGTTCATCCGGCACCGACGTTAGAAGAATTAAATTCAATCGTGAATGGCAAAAATGCTTTTTCTCAAGTCTGTTGCATAACGGGTAAAATTGCAGTTAAGACAAATGGTGGAACACAAAAAGATTTAGATGCTGGACAAGTTTTGAACTACACCTCAACTGGTAAGAATACTAAATTTATCAAATACAATACAAAGATATTAGAAGCTACTGCTGGAAAATTTGGTTTTTAATCGTCTATAAATGCAAAGATTCTCTTTACTTCACCTAAGCGCGCATCATATTTTATTAATCTATGATGATATTTACTATTAGTCTTATAGTCGGTCTTATTGCTCTAGTTTGGAGTGCAGATAAATTTATCGATGGCGCCTCTTCTCTGGCCAAGTCTTATGGAATGCCTCCACTCCTGATTGGTATGGTCATTATTGGTTTTGGAACATCTGCGCCAGAACTAGTCGTCTCAGCACTTGCGGCCTATCAGGGTAATCCTGGAATCGCCCTTGGTAACGCCTATGGTTCTAATATTAGCAATATTGCACTCATTCTTGGTCTAACTGCCATCTTGATGCCTATTTCAGTTCAGTCACTTGTATTAAAAAAAGAGCTTCCAATCTTAACGATCGTAACGTTGATTTCCATGGGTCTTGTTTATGATTTGGAGCTAAGCCGTCTCGACGCCGTCATACTTCTTGGCGTGTTCTGCGTTTTGATGGTCTGGACCACTTACGAGGGAATTCGAAATTCAAAAGATAACCTTGCAAAGGAAGTTGAATCTGAGTTTGCAGATCTAAAGAGAATGCCGTTGAATAAGGCCTATCTTTATCTAATTCTTGGCTTTTTACTTCTTATTATTAGTTCCAGGATTCTCGTTTATGGTGCAGTTGGAATCGCAACGTCATTCGGTATTTCCGATACCATAATTGGTTTAACTATCGTGGCCATTGGCACTTCTCTTCCTGAATTGGCTTCTTCAATCATTGCGGCGAGAAAAGGGGAGTCTGATATTGCCCTTGGTAATGTCATTGGTTCAAACCTTTTCAACACTCTTGCTGTTGTTGGTGTGGCCGGAATCATTAGTCCTCTTTCTTTTGAAAAAGAAATTTTTAGTCGAGATGTAACTGTCATGTTGGCGCTGACGGTGTCTTTATTTGTTTTTGGCTTTGGATTCAAGCGAATGGGCAGAATAAATAGAGTAGAAGGATCTATCCTGTTCGTATCGTATCTGGCGTATGCCACTTATCTAATAAGATCGACAATCTAATTTTTATCAAGATGGTTATATAGAGGTTAGTTGTCGCGACAAAATTTTATTGATAAAAAATTATAATGAAATACTTTATCATATTCTTGGCATTATCTTGTTCTCATCTAAATTCAATTGAATCCGCAAATATCCATCCCGTCTTTGATTCTCACTTCGTCTGCAGTGAACATTACGCAGGTCAATTGACAGAACTTGGAGATGCCTTAGGAACTGATTGCATCTATCAGAGCTTTGTTGAGCAAGATGGGCGAAAGTGGCTTAGATCGTATAAAAATAATGGACACAAAAATCAAGACTGGTTTGGTTGGCAGAAAAATGTCCTTTCTCCCATAAGTGGTGAAGTCGTAAGAATTAACTTAAATGAAGTTGTTAATAAGCCTGGAATAATGGGAAAAGGCATGGCTTCATTTGTTATCTTAAAGGGCGATGACGGTCTATTTGTCTTACTCGCACATTTACAAAATATTAAAGTCTCAAAGGGCGATAAAGTAGAAGCGGGGGAAGTTCTTGGTTTGGTTGGTAACAATGGCCAATCATGGCATCCGCATATTCATATCGGTGCATGGAAAAACAACAAGCCTCTTCAAATTAGATTTGATCAAGAGGCGATGGCAAAATTAAAAAGCAGATAACTTAATTTTAGTTCGCTTATAAGCAGTTCTTTGGACGCTTAAGATTTGATCGAATCTGCTTTCCAACCTTTAGTGCCAAAACATCAGTCTTCCAATCGGGAATATCTTTTTGAATAAGTTTTTCATAAATTAAAGCAAGTGTTCCAACTCTAATTCTATTTCCAATCATACCCTGTGTTACATATCCCCAAAAATGGTATTGGTAACCTGGAATATCATTGCCTTCTACTAATCGCTCCATCTTATAAGAAACAACCGATGAATTTCCGCGATTGACGGTTAAAGCATCGCCACTGAATATCCAGGGGATTACGCCAAGTGCGACGATCGGATCGCCATAAATTTCAACTGCTTTTTCAAAGAGCTTTTCCGCTGAAACAGAAAAATCATTTTGATTAAGTAGCCACACAAAAAGTGGGGAAGAAAACTCGTTATAACGTTGTGACTCAAGCACGAATTCATCGTATTTCTTATGCTCTGGTTTTCCTATCGCAAGGTGATAGCGATATTTTTCCTTTTTAACTTCGCCTTCTTGTTTAATCACCTTACCGTTTTCGTCTTTGTAAGGAAAAGCGTAATTGGCAACACTTGGTAAGTTATTAACGATTTGTTGATACAGATCAGTTTCTTCTCTAAGTTGAAACTTAGGATGCTCACCGTTCAAGTAAGCAATGTGGCGTTTTCTGGCTAAATGTATATAGGAAGCAAAGTAATTTTCTGTTGGAACTTTAAGTTCTAATTTAGGATTACCGTAAAGAATAAAAGCATTTTGTAAGTAGTATTCTGAACGGTCCATGGGAAATCCGGGAAGCCCCGTAATTCGCTCTAAATATCTTGGAAATGAAATTCCAGCAGGGATTGGATAGGCATCAACCCATGGATTGATATCTTCTCTTAAGTGTTTAAGAATTCCTTTTCTTAGATCCCTTCTTGATTGTTTCGGATAAGCCTCTTTGATTGAGCGAGCTATGGTGCAAGCAAAGCTATCAATACGTTCATCGGGAAAGTAGACCTCTACCGCAAAAGCGGACAAGCTCATAAGCGCTACTAGGATGGTAAAGGACAGTCGTTTAAGCATAAGATCATAATAATAACACTTGTTGCGCGTTGCGTAATACTTATTGCTAGTTCCATTTATTTTTTACAGGGTTGTAGTGAAATAAGTTATTGATTATATGTACAACAATTCTTTTGTGTTTATTTAAAGTAAACAAATAGTTATTTATAGATTTATATTAAATTTACCAAGAAAATCTTTAAAACTAATCTAACTCCACAAAGCGTACTTAAACGCTGCAAATCCTGGAGGAATGATGAACTACTTATTAAAAAAATTGATTTTATTACTGGTGCTTACCAGTATGGCGTTAAATGTTTTTGCTGAAGTTATAGATACCGGTAACGGTTCGATTAATGTCGGAAATCCTGGTGTTAGATATGGGCCATCTGCAACTTATAATCCCAACGCAAGCACTAAAGAGAATTTAGATAATCTAAAACAGCGTGCAAAAGATCTTAAGAAAGCGAAGGACGATCTTAAGAAAAAACTACGTAAAGCAAAAGGCAAAGAAGCCAAAGAAAAAGTGAAAGAAGATATTGAAAAAGTGTCAAAAGAACTTAAGAAAGTTTTTGATGACTACGATTTTGAAGATGGTCTATCTACAGATCCAAAAAAACCAAGAAGAAGAGAAGAAGTAGAAAAGTGGAAAATTAAAATGCGAAAGGAAAGATTGCAGAAATTAAAAGAAAAACAAGTGAAGTGGGAAAAAGAAGAAGCAGAAAAAAGAGAAAGGGCGAGAAGAGTAACTGATCTGCGTGATTTAGGGGATGTCACTATTGGTGATGTGGCTTCTGCAAATACAGATGTTATTAATGCTCAAAGAGATCTTGGAGACATCCTTGATGAAGAAGAAGAAGCTCAGTGTGATGTGATTAATGATGAAAATATTGAAATTTGTACTATATTAAATAGTAGTAGAGCGCAAGCGACTGCAACTTTAGAAGAAGCTCAAAGAGATTTTGGATCTTTGGCCAATGCTTTGCCGCCACTTCTAATTGGTCGTGGTCTTTATGTCCTGTTTGATCGAATGAATGATCTTCAAGAGTCTTATAAAAGAATGAGATCTGTTCAAAGAGACTTGATTCACTGTGAAGAAAATTGTGAGCTGATTTCTCGTCAAATAGAAAATATCAAAAATTCTATTCAAGAACAGGAGTCACTGGATAAGAGTGCTTTAGATGAAGCGCAAGATGAACTTAAAATGGAAGAAATTGGTGGACCAATTGAAGCACAAATTATTGTCCCAACATACTTATCTGAAAATAATGAAATCCCATTTGCCAACAAAGAAGAACTACCACTTATCTTTGCCATTGAGGCGGACTTAAGCGTCGATGTTGTAAAATCTGCTCATACAGTGGTGAATGGACAGCTTGTAGAACTTTCTTATTACCCAGAGCGTGGAATTTTTACTGGTAACTACAGTGGCTATGATTCTAAAGAAGACTTTGTCGGAGAAACGCAAATCGAATTGATCGATGGGAAGATATTGAGCGGAAGTTTTAAAGGTAAAATTAATACAAATAAGCCTGAAGTTAACATTTCTTCAATTCCTGGATCATTATTCAAAAAAGGATCTTTCAAGATTCATGTGACTGGCGAGTTCGATAAGATTGAAATCTCTGGCGAAAATGTAAAGAGCGAAACAATTAAGTTTGAGTCTATGATGACCTCTCATAAGATGACTGTTAAAGCACAGTCAAATGGCGCCGCTAGCATTAACGTTGTTGCGACTAGAACATCAAAAAATGTAAAGATGCCTGAATTTGATGGCGAGGTGTTAGTGACTGATGACTTTGGCCGTATCCTTCATGACAATGATTTATTTCAATCAATTGGTCTTGATAACGGTAAGAAAAAAGAATTAGGGTATTGTTGTGAAGAGGTTGGAGCGTTGACATGTGAAGGTTGTTATCCAGTAAGACGAACAAGAAAAAGTTGTAAGGCTTTAAATAAACTTCCAGGTTTTAGCATTAAAGCATTTCTTAAAGAAAGTGATCTTACATGTTCTAAGCTTTAATTAAAATTGGGGCCTTCGTAAGAGGGCCTCTTTTATTTCGTCTCGGTCCAAGAAAATAGATCAAAATTCATTTGAAAAACTTCATTAGATTCACTGTCTCCCACTAATTTTTTCGTTCTAGATAGAAACTTCATAAATTGATTGTTGATTTCTTTTCGAAGATTTTCGTCACCAGAGAAAAAGACAGTGAAGTTATAGGTTTTATTTTCTTCCAATTGCTTAAGTCTATTCATTGTGTTGGTGTAGCACTGTGATTTATAGGAAGCAAAAATAGACGAGTCTTTTGGCAGATGCAATTCAATATCATTGAGTTGAATTCCGTTTTCTGCCATGGTTATAATGCCCATGCGCTGAAGGTTATTGATGTAATCAGAAATTCTTTTCTTGGGAAGAAAAAGTTTCGCCGCTAGTTTCATGGGGTCGAGACGAAATTCCTCGCAGTGCAGTCCCATATGAACTACCTGATTCATCGGATCGAGATAGTAGTCCTCTCGATTGATTTCTCTTTCTGTTAGTTCTTGAACGTCTATATATTGAGAGGTTTTATTTTTTTGTTTTTGCCAAATCTTAATCTCTTTTAAAAGCAGCTTTTCGCGGTCTTTTAAACCACATCGAGCATAGTCTAAAAGCAATTTCAGGTATTCATTCTCTTCAGGTAAAAAACCCAAAAACTGGCAGGCCATGAACAGTTGGTCTTGGCTTAAATCCCTAACTCCCTTGATCACTTGCGATAAATACGCCTTTTGAATACGCATATGCGCGGCCATGGATTGGTAGGTGATGGAGGAATCAATTTTTTTACGTTCTTCGATCGATTTTCGAAGAATCTCTCTATAGTCTAACTCATCGAAAATATTCACTTTTTGTCCTGTAAAGCTTTCTAGTTAACAAATTATATACCATGGTGCTTCAATAAATAAATATTAAATTTACGCGTGTAGAAATGATGCAGTAGATTGTTCTTAAATTGCCAGACTGATATGAGTAACAAGCAATTTTTGGAGTTTTAAATGAAAGTACTAAGTTTGATTTTTATCTTCGTCCTATCGCATTCATCGTTTGCCGGTGGTTGGGCCAGTGGTGGAGGGGACCCTAAAGAAGTGAAAGCTAAAATCTTTCCTCATATGGATAAAATTAAAGACGCCATCGATTTACTTAAGAGCAACTTAGATAAAACTCACTTCAATGAAAATTTTAAAAATGCTTTCAAAGAAGATATGGATCTCATTTTTAAAAGAGGTCACTACTTTTATGTACCAAAATTGTTTGCCGTTGGATTTGATCGTCATCCTGGTGACTACGAAAAGCTGTATTCAAATGGTGCTATGACTGGGTTTGAACCTGCTGCTCCAATTTATTTCTCTAAGCAGGCGATTAAGTATGACGTTCGAACTCTTGCAAGAGTTATTGCTCAGGAAATCCCACATCATATCTTTAAAGGACGCTTTCAGCGCGAAGAGACTTTTGCCAATAATTTAGGAACCTATTTAGTACTTTTAGATAAAGTACCAGATCAACCATACTCAGCGACTCAAATCATTTATGAGGAGTTTGATCATGAGCTTCGAGATCAATCTTCCAAGGATATTATTGCTAAAGCCCGAGCCGGTTTTGCTGATGGTGAGAGCGTTTTAGAAGTGATGTATCATCTGGCCCATGGGCTATATAAAAATAGAGGCAGTTATAGTGATTACCACGTTGAAACCGGCGCTCCTATGACTAAGCCAGAAATGCTTAGAAGTTGGCCTAAAACCGCAGACATTACGGCCTTAACAACATTACAAAAAGACAAAATTGCTAAATGTATGTTCGCTTCTTATCAAGATGGACCTTCAGGCATTACTGAACAGTATTCAAAGCTTCTGACTAATACTTTTTATAAGCTTATGCAGGAATTCAAATCCAAAGTTACTAAAGTGTATTTAACCGAAGATTTTTACTTGCCGATGGAAGGAACGCTAACCACTTGTGGTGTTGGGTTGGAAGACGATCAAGGTAAAATCTATATCTATAAAGCGATTAAACGCCATGAAGACAACCAATGTGGTGGGCCGGATAATCCTTGTGATATAGATCTATTAAAATAGTTAATAAGGGAGATATTCATGAAACAAACATTCATTTTAATGCTAGCACTTGTAACGTTTAAAGCTTTTGGAGCAACGCTAATTGCAGGCGACTACGAAAGTATTAAAGCCATCGCCATCACTGAATCATCGCAGGCTATGCTTGTAGGTAATTATATTGGAGAACATCTACAAGCTAGTGATTTCGATCAAATAAATATAACCACAGACATTTTAGACAATAAAAATATTGTAAAAGTGCAAACTACTATTCTTCCAAGTGAAGACAATTGTGGCTGCCAAGATATTTTTGAAGTCTCGATGGAAATAGAAAAAAAATTAAACTCTTGGGAATTAGTTAAAAACTCAAGTGTTGTTAATCATATAGTGATTGAACACTAAGAGTTTTAAGACTGAGTAAATAATCTTTAAAGACTTGAACACGCCTTGAAAGACGATGACCTCGTTTAAAGACCAGAGAAAAAGTAATGGGAAGCTTAAGTCCTTGCACCTCAACGCGCTTAAGCTTTTTACTCTTAAGTTCTTCTTCAATCAAATAAAGCGGCATAAAGCACAGACCAAGGTCATGCAGTAAAGACTGTTTGAGAGTATCAAAGCTAACGGATTCAATCACCGTTGGTGCAAGACTTAGATACTTACCAAGCTTTCTTTCAACTTCACGGTAACAATAATCTAATTTAAGTGGGTAGGAGAGCTTGGGCCAAAGGGCTAACTCTTTAGCGGCAATACTCTTTGCAACTTTACTTGTGGCCGCCGCTGCCAGCACTAGCTCGTTTTTATAAAAAGGTAGACTTTCAATGCCAGGATCATCTGGAACTTCTGAAATAACGGCCATATCGAGTTCGAGAGTTTTAATCTTCTCAATAATAGTATCAGTATCGGAGTAATCGTAGATAATGGATAAATCCGGATATTGTTTTAAGAAGGCTTTAAGTTTTGGAGCCAATAGGTAAGAGGATGCTGTTGTATAGGTACCAATCTTTAGCTCTCCACTAGGTGATAGAGCTTCGCCCAATTCATCAAGAGTGTCGCGCTCCCAGTTTTGTAGCATATGAGATCGAGCAAGGAGAGTGTGACCAGCTTCTGTTAAGATTAAGCCGCGATTGCTACGGGTAAATAATGAAGCGCCAATTTCATGTTCAAGATTTTGCATCTGCAAGCTTAAGGCGGGTTGAGACAGATTCACTAGTTTTGACGCCTTTGAGATATTAAGAGTCGTCGCAACTGCTCTAAAATATTTGATTTTATTAAGATCAATGGCCATCAGCTTTCCTTATACCCATTATAATAACATTAAATTTTGTAAATACCAGAAGACCCTGTATTTTGCACTCAACTTAACAAGACGGGAGAGTGTGATGAAGAAAATATTCCTAATAATGACCTTAAGCTTTTTATCTTTGAACTTAATAGCAGCTGAAAAAAGAATCCTGATGATGGTATCGGAGGGTTTCTACGCTCCTGAGTATTACGTGCCTTATAAGGCTTTTAAAAATGCCGGTCACCTTGTCACTACGGCGACTAAGTATAAGCGCGCCACAAATCCTGATGAAAGACAACTTAGTACTTACGCCGCAGTTATACCTGATCTTACCTTTGATCAAATTAATGTGGATGACTACGATGCTATTGTTTTTGCTGGCGGCAATGGCGCTTGGGAAGATTTCTTTCCAAACCCAGATGTTCATCAAGCACTAGCGGCATTCATGAAAAACGATAAGCTTGTCGCACTTTTATGTTCTTCAACAGGACTTTTGGCGCTCGCCAATAATCTTGATGGCAAGGGAGAACCTTTAGCAAAAGGCAGGAACGTGACTGGCTATAAAAGAGTACGTGGAATTTTAGAGAAGGTTGGAGAGGTAAAGTATTCGGCTGGGATCGATGGACTTCCTCATGTGGTAGTTGATGGCAAACTTATTACTGGAAGAGATCCAATTTCAGCGATGGCTTTTGCCCAAGTTGTACTTCGAGAACTTCTTAATTAAATGAATTAAGCTGTAAGGAATAATGATTTTAAAAGATACTTTTAAAAATCTTCTTGCAGCTTTTTAATGCTTTTCTTTTAATCTCATCTGTAACAATATTTGAGCGAAAGGGGCTTAAGTTGAGTTCACCATAGCCACCAGGAATCATAATAGATTTAAAAGAAAGTTTACGGTGAGCATCGATATAAATAGTGGCAGCTTCTTTTGTAATCGAGGCTACATTTAGTGAACTGTTAGAATTTTCTAATAATTGATTGATAAGATGGATTCCTCGATTAAGAGAAATAATATCATCACTGACGTCTATCCTCTTTTCGATAATACGTTCAATAAATCGATCCAAGCTAATGATTTGATCCGAGACGGAATCTTGTATAATTGCTTTAAGTTGCTGTTCATCGACGAGTTGACTTTGTTCAAATAATCCTGCTTTGGAAAAATATAGAATATCGTCTTTGTCACCTTGATCCAGTGCCTGTGCCAATCGTAGAAGTGCACCGCGCTTTTCAGCTGAAACTTTTTTTGCCATGCCATAATCAAGTAACTTGATATTGACCACTTCATCGTCATCAAGTGAAAAAAGCATATTACCTAGGTGCAGATCAGCATGGTGAAAGCCTGAAAAAAAGAAAGCCTCTCTAACCCAAAGCTTGGCAATGTTTTCAGCCACATCTTGTTGCATTTGTGGATATCTTTGGAAAAACTCTTCATAGCGAATACCTTCAGCAAACTCCTGGATAATAATACCGATTTCACTTTTGGAGCTATCTATAATTTGTGGCGCGCTATATCTAATGGAATGAGGTGTCGCGAACGTATCGATATCAGCAGGCAAGCTACGATAGAATTTGTGTGCTTCAAATTGATTCGATGCTGTTTGTGTAGCATTAAGTTCTTCTCGAGTATTAAATTGAATTTTTTTAAGTAAATCTCCAAAGTTTTCAAAAACGGTACCTTTTAAACGTCTATCCGATTCAATAATAGGTTTAGCAATTTTAAAGATATCATCCTCTAATGCCATTTTTTCTTTAATCCCAGGACGTAATACTCGTAAGGCCGCCTTTTTCCATACTCCATCTGTAAAAATCTCAACTTGAAAATTTCCGGCCATAGTACCCCAGCCAATAGCTTCCTCGGATAGAAAACGAAGTTTATCTGGATAGAGGTGCTGTAGATTTTCATCTAAGTAAGTCGCTATTTGATTAAAGGGAATACCTTTAACATCACTTTCAAGATTTTTAAGAATTTTAGAAAAATTTTCGCTCAATCCATCCTCTCGAGCAATCATTTGCAAAAGTTTTTGCATTTGTGGTCCTGAATTTTGAATAATGATTGAGAATTTTGAGGCAATCTCTGGTGTAGATTCTAATAAAAGAAAGTCTTTAACGATCGAAATTTTTATCGAGTCTGGAAGATTTTTAAAATAAGTATCTATTAACAAAAGGAAAAAATCTTGAAAATGTTTTGGTCGTATGTCAACTTGGGATGATTGAAAATAATCAGTTAAGACTTGGTCGATTTCATTTAAATTTCCTCTTACGAAGCGCTTAACTTTTTCAGTGAATATTCGAGAAGTAGAACCATAGAGCTCGCTTTGAATAGTCGTTGCAAGTTCAGCAGTAATTCCTTTTTTTGATTTAATCGAATAGTCTAATTCTGAAGCAAGACGACTCTGTTCTTCTTGTAGTGATTTGCCTAGATCGGCTAAAATTTTCTTTACATATTTTTGTTCACTACTTAATAGCTCTTCATCTTCTCCATGGACAATCCTATAGAGATAATCACCATCGTACTCTTCAATTATGGTAAATATTTTTTTAGTGTACTCTTTTTTATTGATGCTTTCGTCGTCAAGGATGTCAAAGCTATAGTCGACAATTTTTTTATCAATATCGAGTTGCTTATTAGCGTGATCAATAAGAATTTTATCAAATGTTTTTTCAAGTTCTGGCGCTTCATCAACTTGTTCTAAAATATGCAGGTTTGAAAATAAAAGCTCAGCATTTGAATTCATCATTTTTTTAGCAGCATTAAGACTATTCTCACCGCCTATGGCATTCATCACTTTGGTAATATTATCTGTGAAATGATCTCTTGTTTTTAGTCTTAACTTTTGTTCTCTAATGAGAAAGTCGACAAAGAGATCTTGATGATAATTTTTAGTATTTAAGATGACTTTTTGGTAGGCGTAGACATTATCGTCGAAAAACACATTTTCCCAATACAATTGAATAAGATTCTTTGTATTAATCGCCTGATTTTTATTTTCAACTGAATTATAATAATTATGTAGAATCAGTTCATTGAGACTACCGTTTCTTTTTTTAGCGTAACCAATGACCCATTCTCTAAAAATAAGATATCGATTCTCTGTTGTCGTGTAGTTCACGAGCGAATAAAACGGACGGGCAAAAGCATCTTTGAAACGATCGTATCCGTAATGCTCAAGCAGTTTGTGTGATTCCCTGAGGTAGTCGACTGAACTAGGAGTTCGCTCATTAGCAAAACGAGCTGAGAGATAATCATCATTGAAACTTGATGATGAAATTATTGTTAATAAAATCAGTAATATATAGCTATAGCGCATTTAATATTATCGGAATCTATTTAGTAGATCTTTAGACTCGGATATATGAGTGTAAATAATATTAACTAGTTAAGTGTATTCAAAACTCATTTAAAATGATCCGATAAGAACCCATGAAGATCTTCATCCTATGTCTATTTAGTCTGTGCTCCTTTGCCTTAATGGCAAGTGAGTCCTGCCTCCACGATAAAGATACCTTTCGTTGTGTGAAGTATGTCAGAAACTACGACGCTGATACCATCACCTTTAACGTGCCCGGTGTGCACCCACTGATTGGCGAGAAGATCAATGTGCGCGTCAGTGGTGTCGATACACCTGAAGTTAGAACCAAAGTCGCTTGTGAAAAACAAAAGGCACGCGACGCTAAACGCTTAGTTGAAAATCTCTTAAAGCACGCCAAGCGAATTGATCTGACGGGTGTGAGTCGTGATAAGTATTTTAGAATCAACGCTGATGTCGTGATTGATGGGAAATCTCTATCCAGCTATCTACTTAAAAACGGCCTGGCCTATTCCTACGACGGCGGAACCAAGAAAAAAGTGGATTGGTGTAAATCGAATCGAGAGATTGCGTCGCAGAACTAAGACTCTATTTCGTCATCTCTACTTTCGAGCCCTCTTGTAAGGACTCCTTCTTCCTTATCTCTGCCTTGATTGGCAAAAGATAAGCATCCGCCTTGGTACAGTCACGAAGTACCAGCCGGCAGGCCCCTGCTACTTCCAAAGCTTTGTTTTGAAGGTGTAGGTGAAGTTAGCGTCTTTATTCATAGTTCATGATAGGGTTGATTACGCGACTCTACTTGCTTTAGTAATATAGGCTAAGACTTTACACACATTACTAAGCGTTGGGTTGGAATTAGGC
>CAYGRY010000070.1:0-14106 GCA_964352405.1 uncultured Halobacteriovorax sp. | reverse complement strand
ACTTTACACTAAGCGAAGTACTACAAAGCATTGAAGTACTATTTTCACCTCTCGCAGTTCAAAAAGGTATTGCTCTTAATTTTAAAATTGAAAACGAAGGCCATATTAGGACTGATAGAGAAAAGCTCTTACAGATTTTAAATAATATTATTGGCAATGCCATTAAATTTACCAATAAAGGTGAAGTTTCAATCCTGTTAGAAAAAATCGACGATAATGAGAACGGTGAGTTCTGCATCTCTGTTAAGGATACAGGCATTGGTATATCGGCAGAAGAAAAAGAAGAGATCTTTGAACTCTTTCAACAGGCTAACAAAAAGATTTCATCAGAGTTTGGTGGAACAGGATTAGGTCTTGCGATTTCAAAGAAGCTGGCTGAACTGCTTAAAGTTTCGATAGAAATAGATTCTGAATTAGGTAAAGGCACAGTGTTTAAAATATTTATTCCATCACCACAGCAGATTAAGCATACAATTTTCAATACAGATATTGATCTTACAAAATTTCATAAAGAAATCAGCATAGCCTTTATTGATGACGATCAACGCTCTCTGGTTTACCTTCAAAATCTTTTAGAGAGTGAAAAGATTAATATGAAATGTTTTGACTCTCCTCTTGAATTCCTTGAAAGGGCTCAAGCACAGAGCAATCCTTGGGATGTTACAATTATCGATTTGGTAATGCCTGAAATGGATGGATTTGAATTATTCAAAAAACTTCAAGGAATCAACTATAAAAGCAAGTTTATCTTACTAACAGGCCACACAAGCCTTGAAAACATGATTAAAGCTCGTGATATTGGCTTTGATAGTTTTATACCAAAGCCAATTAATTTAAGATTTTTAAAACAAGAAATAATTAGAATAACTCAATTATAGTCAAGATAGGTATACGACTTAAGAGAGTCTTCATAAAAATCGGTAAGACGAACGCCTTCACGAGCATTCATTTCACCGTTTTTAATCAGCTTACCAATACTTCTCTTTACCATATGGGCCATATATTCAGGCGTATACTGCATGGTCGATAAAACGTTTGCAATTGAGGCGCCACGAATAACTTCTTCAATATAAAAGTCTGTTGGATCATCATCATCGCTAAAAACGTGAACTTCATTAAGTCTACCAAAGAGATTATGCATATCACCCATCACGTCTTGGTAGGCTCCAGTTAAAAACATACCAATAACATATTCATCGCCTGGCTTAATTTCATGCAAAGGAATTGTTCTTCTTACTTCATCATTTCCAATGAACTTGCTGATTTTTCCATCAGAGTCACAAGTAATATCCGCTATGGTACATTGCCTTGTTGGCGCTTGATGAAGTTTCGTAAGTGGTAATACCGGTAGCAATTGACCGATTGCCCAGTGATCAGCGGCACTTTGAAAGATTGAAAAATTACAAAGATATTGAGCTGCTAGAGTGTCTTCTAACTCTCCAACAGACTCAGAAACAAAGTCTTCTTTTCTAGAAAAATCTAGAACTCGCTGACTAGCTTTCCAAAACAATGTTTCAACTTTTGCGCGATCTTCAAGAGATAAAATTCCAAGCTTAAAGGCTTGAAGAGCATCATCTCTGACTTGTCTGGCATCATCATAAACTTCTTTATAATTGTCGTGATCTAGATTACCTAAAAACTCTCTTACGTTTTTAACAAGTTGGTGCTCGCCAGGTGCTGGAGTCACATCCCATTCGTTCTTTTTAGAATCAATGATGTCGACAACATTTGTAACGACACATGAATGCTGAGCTGTAATTGCTCTACCACTTTCTGAAACGATATCGGGATGTCTGACATTCTCTGCATCGCAAACTTGCTTAATACCATAAACGATATCTGCAATGTACTGAGACATGGTGTAGTTCATTGATGATTGACCAGTAGACTTTGAGCCATCGTAATCTATCGCTAGCCCGCCACCAACATCGATATAGCGCATATCAACGCCAAGTTTGACTAATTTGGCATAGATCCTAGCAGCTTCTGAAATCGTTTCCTTAACACATTTGATGTCTGTGATTTGAGAGCCAATATGGTAATGAAAAAGCTGCAAGCTCTCTAAAAGATCTTCTTGTTTTAATCTCTCTACGGCTAAAAGGATTTCGGTTACCGTAAGTCCAAACTTAGCACGGTCTCCACTTGAGTCACTCCATTTGCCAGTACTCTTATAAGACATCTTGCAACGCAAGCCGATTAGAGGAGGAACATCGAATTCTTTAGAAATTTTTAACAACCGATCAAGTTCAGAAAGTTTTTCAACAACAACAATAACTTTTCTTCCAAGCTTTCTTCCAAGCATCGCCAGGCGCATATACTCATCATCTTTGTAACCGTTAAGAACAGTTAGGGCGCCTGGATTATCATTGTAAGCTAAGACGGCCATAAGCTCAGGCTTAGAACCTGCCTCAAGACCAAAGTTATAAGGTGAACCTGCTGCAACGATTTCTTCAACCACTTCGCGCATTTGATTCACTTTAATTGGGTAAACACCAAGATATTTTCCTTGGTAACCCTCGTCTTCGATAACACTTTTAAATGTTTCATTAATAGAAACAACTTGAGACCACAGAATATCGTGAAAGCGAATAACAGCAGGAAAAGAAATCCCCTGAAGTTTCATTTCCTCAATGACTTCCGCCACATCGATTCGTGGTCCGTTTTCTTTTCGCTCAGGATTAACAGATAGGTTTCCTTTCTCATTAATTTCAAAATAACCCTCGCCCCACTGGGAGACTTGATAGAGTCGATCTGAGTCATTGATGGTCCAAGATTTTTTATCTTTAGTTGTCATTTTTTCTTACCCGTTTCCTATCACTAGCATAATTTCACGTAGAACCTTACAAGCAAAAACGGAACTATTGTTTGATGGATCTAGCTCAGGAGCTAATTCAGTAATATCAGCTCCTACAATATTTTTATGCCTAAACATTTTCATTAATTTAATAAAGCAGTGAAAGTCCTCTCCGCCAGCTTCAGGCGTTCCTGTTCCCGGCATATAAGCTGGGTCAAAAAAATCTAAATCAAGAGTTAAGTATATTGGACGATCATTTGGTATTGATTCAATTTTATTGAAAAACTGCTCACGCGAAGTCATGAGAGATTTTCTCTCTTTCATTTCATCGTATTCTTCTTTAGTGCCCGATCTAATGCCATATTGGATCAATTCATGACCCTTTCTAAAATGATCAAGGCTTCTTCTCATGATTGAGGCATGACTAAAGTGGTGGCCTTCGTAACCATCGCGAAGATCTGCGTGCGCATCTAGGTGAACAAGCACTAGATCATCAAAGTTATCTAGGTATGTTTTTATTGGTGCATAAGAAATTGAATGCTCTCCACCAAGAGTGATGACTCTAATATTATCTTTTTTAAAGTTTTTATCTTTTGCTAAATCAAAGAAAGCATCCGTAGCCTGTTTCCAATCAGCATCAGCGTCACCTGAAGTTCCAACAGGCAAGTTTCCTAGATCATAGATATCAGATACATTTTCTAAATCTAAATCTAAGTACGGAGAATAGCCTTCAATACCGTAGACAACATCACGAATAGCCTCAGGACCAAATCGAGTTCCCTTTCTAAAGCATGCTGTTCCATCGAATTCAAAACCAATTAAATGAATACCACCAGCAACGAATTCCTGTCCTGGTTCACCCCATTCAAAACTAATTTTTGGCGCCTTTAACATAACACCTTCCACTTCTTATAAATGACTTTTTAATGATGTCTAAATTGATGATTTGATAGGATTTTTGAGAGTATGCGTCAAGCTAATTCCCCCACAATGTGGGGGAGTTAGGTATTGTCTTATCGGTTAGAAGAACCTGTTGAACTCTGTGGATTGTATAAATACGGGCTATTGGCAGGCAATGTACCTGAATTATTTCGGCGTGTTGATGTATTAACACTTCTGGCAGGAGCTGAGCTTACTGGTTGCTCTGAACTATCGCTTTGGACTGTAGATGATTGCGGGTCACCTTCCTTGCGTTCACGACGACAAGTTATACTTTTATAGACTTGGATATAAGAAGGTTGACGATCATTAAATTTAAACTGTTCTGCATCTGAATGAGTCAAGCCTGATTGATCAGTGTATGAATCTACTTTAACTCCAACAAATCCATCATGTTCAAAATCTTCCATTATCTCTGATAACTGACCATCATTTAATGCCTTTTCATAGCCTAAATAAATACAAAGATCTTGAGGCTTAGTCATTTTCTTTATTCGTCTTACACGGCCATCATTTCTATAAAGTCCTTGCAACGCTACATATGGAGCACCAAAGCGTAACAACTCCTGTGCAGTAAAAGATTTATCATAATATTTCTCAAGTTCTCTTTGAGTTTCTTCGCGAGCTTGATCTGATCGTCTTTGCTCATCTCTATTAGTTCTGAAACTCTCAGGCTCACCAAATTCTTCAATACATTTTTTCATGTCGGCTTCAGTATGCTCTTGTCTCATTAATTCTTCACAAATATGAACGTCTTGAGCAAAGGCAGAGCTCATGCCGATAAGTAGTGTGAATGATGCAGCCATTGTCCAATAGGTTGCTGTCTTAGTTAGTTTCATAAAGGCTCCTCTCATATAGAGATTCTTAAAGTGCTAAATTACTTAATATGAGTTATATATAAGCAGGCCGTATGCCAGTTTACAGTTCGAGTTTTCGAGTATTTACGCTGTAAGCACCATGCAAATCCTTACTCGCTGTTTAAAAAATGGACACTTAGCTGTGACGAAAGCAAAAACGATTTACCAAGGTCAGTACGTAAAACTTGAAGAGAAGATCATCCAAGAGGCTGTGTATGAACTCGTTCACTTAAGGGGTGCCGTCATTGTTTTTGCCAAGGATGAGGCCGGAAAATTTCTTTTTATCAAAGAGCATAGACCTCACGAAACTCCTCATCTTAGATTAAAGCCGGTTACAGGGTTTATTGATGACGGAGATGATTGGCTTAAAACGGCGCATAAAGAGCTTAGAGAAGAAGCTGGCTTAATTGCTGGCAATATACAACTTATAAGACATTTACCTCTTACTGGCTCCGTTTCTACGGATAAATATTTTGCTATTGCGACGGATTTATCTAAGGATCAAAGTCCAATTGCAAATCCCGATGGTGACGTGATTAAAGAAATTATGTATTTAAGTCTTGAAGAAGCTATTGAGCTAACGCTTAAAGGCGACATGCCTCTAGTCTTTGACTCACTTGGGCTCTTCTTAATTAAGGAGTTAAAACTATGAACGCAAAAATGATCGTTATCCTCATGATGTTGGTTTTAATAGCACTATTTGTTTGGAGTAAATATTTTCGTAAGAATGAAATGATTGTCACTAAACTTGAAGTTGAATCTTTTGAAGCGATGAAGCGATGGCAAGAAACTAAAACAGAAGAGCTAAAAAAAGATGCCTTTAATAAAATGGTTACCCTTAGTTTAGCTAAAGGACTCAGCCAAGAAAAAGCTGAGCATCATGCCGAGAAACAATTTAAAACTCTGACGGCATGAAAACAAAAGTCATCTCCTTTATCGTTCATCTTCTAATTCGCGCTCTGGGTTTAACTTATCGCTTCGAACATAGAGAATCACAAGAGATTAAGGATGCAAAAAAATCTGGGCCAAATGGTGCTTACCTCTATGCTATTTGGCATCAGAATATAGTCGCCTCCATCTTATCGCATATGGGTAAACCACATGTTTGTATTGTAAGTGCATCTAAAGACGGTGAACTTGTTGCTGTTACTTTAAAAATGCTTGGACATAAAAGTGCCAGGGGAAGTTCATCCAAAGGTGGACAACAGGCAATGCTTGAGATGACTAGGGTCGTAAATGAAGGAACTCCTGGAGCCATCTCTGTCGATGGACCACGTGGACCAGCGAAAATTCCCAAGAAAGGAATATTTGAAGTTGCGAAACTTACTGGCGCACCAATTATTCCACTAGTGCCCATTCCGTTAAACTTTTGGAGTTTCAAAAAAAGTTGGGATCAGTTTAGACTTCCAAAACCTTTTTCAAAAATTATTGTTTATTACGGTCAGCCAATGCGTATCGACAAAAACGTTCAACCATCTGACTTAGTGCGCTTAAGTGAAGAACTTACCGCACAACTTAATAATGTTGAAATCAATGCTATGCGGGAACTTCAACGAAATTAATAACTTCGCTTATTCTCGCTAGAAATCGTCATTTTAAGCTGTTTTGGGTGTTGAAACTTAGCTCGAAATCAATAGAATAAAGCTACTCAAAGTACTTCAATGCCTAATCTAGGAGAATACAAATGGCCGAAAAAGAAATGTTACTTGTTGGATCTAAAACTAAAGATGCTATCAAAGGCACTGGTTTAAACGTTGCCTCAGATGCTCTTGATAAATTAAATGAAGTTGTTCATCAGCTTGTTAAAGATGCTCAAGTTCGTTGTGAAGCTAATGGTCGTAAGACTGTTCGTGCAAGTGATTTTTAATTTCACGAATGCGAAGAAGAGTCTCTCTTCTTCGCCTCTACTATTTTTACTTTTTCTGGCTGGCTGCCAAGGTACGCCTCCAACAAATCTTGGGATTCATGACGGTAAGCTACTAGCTTGTCCCGACAAACCTAACTGTGTTGTGAGTTTTGATTTTGGTGAGAATAAGAATTTTCTTGAGCCAATTAAAAGTGAAGAAGATCCTGAGAGAATCAAAGAAAAAATTCTAGGCATTGTATCAAAAGATAAGTCAGCCAAAATAGTTGAGCAAAACACTGGTTATTTAAGAGCTGAATACAAATCAAGCCTTTTTAGCTTTGTTGATGATGTTGAATTTTGGTTCGAGCAGCCTGGAGTTGTTCATTTTCGTTCAGCCTCAAGACTTGGTTACAGTGACTTAGGGGCCAACAAGGATAGAATTGAATCGATTCGATTTAAATTTCATCAAAATGATTTCTAAATATCCGATAAAGATTGCATGAAAATAGCTTATATTTTTGCGATATTATTTCTTTTCTCATGCAATCACTTTTCAAGTCGATCCCCAGCTTCAATTGAAAAAAATATTCTTATTATTGGTGACTCGCATATGGCCGGTCCATTTGGACAATATCTTCACCAGTCTATTTCGACTAATCCAGGTGTTAATGTGGTCACCTATGGTCACGCTTCGTCTGCGCCTATTCACTGGTTAAGTGAAACAAGACAAAAGCTTTCAGGCGGTGTGTATCACCAACTCAGTGCTAACCGCACCATCAATCCCAATGAACTTATTAAGTTTAGTAATCCAAATCCAACAGATTGGAGAACTCTGGTTGAAGTTCCATTCTTTGAACAATTAACTGTAAATATGAATCTTCATGAGAAATGGCGAAACAATGGTTTTCCAGATTCTAGTTATGACTATGTTGTGATTGAACTTGGGGCCAATGATCGTAGGGCAATCGTCAATAACGATGTCGTCAATCAAGTCGGCTATAATCAAAGATTAAGACTAACTAGAGAGTTAGCTTTGCTCGCCACTAAAAATGGTGAAAAGTGCCTTTGGGTTGGTCCTCCTCACGGAAGGACTAAAACAGATTTTGAACAGGCAACACTTTATAAGATGCTCGAAAAAGCTCTAGAATCCACTACATGCCAATTGATCTCTAGCAATCACTATAAAGCAATAGGCTGTGATGGTGTTCATTTCAACTGTCGAGAAGAAATGGATAACGCCAAAAAATGGGCTGGCGAGATATCTTCAAAAATCAAAAACCTTATCTTAGGTTACTAGCTCCAGGAATATCTTGACCTGCAGTATCTGGACTATCAAGGTGCTGAGTTCTTAATTCATAACCTCTTGAAGTATTTATAATATATCGTTTACTAATCAGACAGTCTTTTAAGTACATTGCCTCTTGTAATACTAACTCTTGATTTCGATCAATCCTATTCGGCATCGTTCCTTTTTTTGCATTATTATATAAACAAGTCACACCACGTTTATCGTTAGAATTTCTCTGCCAAGTGATTAAACAATTTGGCTCTTTGTCTAAATCGCACGAGCTAGCATGAGCACCATTTGGACATCGGTATCCCTTTGGAAGGGCTGCCTGATAAGCACTTGAACCTGAGGTGTTATAAAAGCATGATCTTCGGCCGGAATAACCAGGTCCTAGAGTTGCGGGAGCAAGTACTCTTGTAGCACCACCCTGAAGACTACTATCTCCTCGTGGGCTAGGCTTTGTTAAGATTGGATCGTTTGTACAAGAATCATTTAAACAAGCTGAAACGCAAGATAATCCCGAAGAGTTATCACTATCTTCTACGCTTGCACTTCCATCAGCATTACAAGCCTTCTCGAAATTTATTCCAACCTGACAATTGAGCGCTTTTCTTAATCCTGCCGAAAAAGCTTCAGGGACTCTATCTTGACACGAACCCTTCAAACTTTTTTCCATCCATTTTTTAGCATCAAGGCCTTTTAAGCCTTTAGCTTCAACAAATTTACCTAACATTTCGTTGTGGAGTCGACTAGCTACACCCATATTTTCGGACTCACGATTACATTTAGCGTTCGAATTATCTGTTTCTGGGTAGCAATTTTTCAAACTACTCGCATAAAAGTGACATCTTAAATATTCTTTTTCTTTAGGATCTATCTCTTCTGATTCATCAAACTGATCGCCTCGAGTTTCTTTATTAAAACCAGAAGAATTCATTGCTAAATAATCAGCTGAAGCTCTTGAGATTTCACTTGCTAGAATATCTTTATCATTAGGATTATTTTTTAACTTTAAAGCAAAGCCAGGACAAACAACTAGCTTCTCTTGTGTTTCTCCTGTGCCGTTCATTTTAAAACGAGAATAAAAGACTCTTGGATTTAATCCGTCATTGCCACATTCACTAAGGTATTGACCATAGCGAGTCACCCAGTATTCTTTACCAGCTTCATTTTTCCAAGAATCAGGAACAGGACTAGGCTGTATTAACCCTAAAAACTCGTCAGCTGTGGCTAGTTTATCTTCAAGATTTTCACTTAAATTATTTGCTCTAACTTTGTAACCATCATGCGAATTTAAAGAACTTTCTTTGGCAATATCTATAACGGTTGAATAGTTTTTGACGATTGATTTTTTGAGCTCATCGCGCCCCGTTGATGTGTTACCATCACTGCTAAATCTTTTTATTGAATCCGCAGCAAATGAAGTAATTAAGTTAGCATCATTCGTTTTACCCTTAAATATTTGCTTTTTAAATTCCTCAGACCTTTTATTTAAATCTCTAATATTAAGATGTTTTCCATTTTGATCACTAGCTATTGCATTATTTTTAATCTGATAAAAATATCCAAGCCAATTATTTCGTTGATTACTTGGAAGTGTATTGATTAATTCCTTAACATCTAGTGCATAAGATGAGTTTGAACAAATTGAACTTGATGGGTTTGTACAAAACTGGTCAAGCTCCACATTTTCAGGAGCGCTAGGATTAACATCCGGTAATTGACATAGTTCTTTAACAACTGAAACGGGAACTTTTTGTTTATACGTCGAAATAACTCTTGCCGCTAACTCATTACAATTTTCACAAGGAGCACCGTCTGAACTCAGGTTCAATAGTTCAGCGCATGTGTTATTAGGCTCTTCAACCGCTTGGCAAAAGGTACTTATGTCCTGAGCAAATATCTGCAAAGGGATAAGAACTATTAAGATTAAAAATTTATTCATAATATTTGATCCTAATTAAAAACGGCTTCTGATAATAATAATCAACTATTCGGAATCTCAATGACAATTCTTTAAGTAGATTTATTTTTTGATGTGATTACTGAGACTTACATATAAGCCACTAAAAAAAGACAGACTTTTAACTGCCAAAATTAATTGCAGATTTTTACGATTGTTGGATCTTGAAAATCGTCTTTATACTTAAGGTAGCTCTTATAGTGGTTACCATAACCTTCATACTCTTTATCGGTAAGCTGGCGCACAACCTTTGCAGGAGAACCCATAATCATTGAGTTTGATGGATACTTCTTTCCAGGTGCAACGACTGAACCCGCGGCCACAACACAGTGATCGCCTATCTCAGCGCCGTCTAGGATTATTGAACCCATTCCAATCAAACAGTGATCGCCTATGGTGCAAGCATGAATAATCGCTCCATGCCCAACACTCACACCTTTACCGATGATAAGAGGTATTTCTTCAACTACATGTAACATAGAGAGGTCTTGAATATTAGTACCCTCTCCAATGTGAATATCGTTAACATCACCTCGAGCAACAACTTGATGCCAAAGATTTACATTTTTTTCGAGATAAACTCTGCCAATGACATCAGCAGAGGGAGCAATATAAACACCTTCACCTAGCTGTGGTGAAAAATCTTTATAACTATAAATCGACATTTACTTTTTTGCCCAAGGAAGCTTAGAAATATAAGCTGATAAATCCTTGATGTCCTGAGCAGATAGAGCACGAATATATGGCATCATGACTTGGTTAACACGCTCACCAGTTTGCATCGCTACAACTTGCTTTTCGATATACCAATCAAACTGTCCACCGATGGCCGGTGCATTTTGAGATTTTTTACCTTCACCGGCTTTACCGTGACAAACAATACATTTGCCATAGAGAGAATGGCCGCTTTCAAGTTGAGGCGTATCAAGAACGACAAGCGGGCCTTCTTCTACAGGCTCTTCTTCTTCAGTCGCTTTTTTAAGAGCAGCCAATCTTGCTTCTTCAAGCTTTTCAATTGTCTCTAATTTCTCGTCATAATTTTTTTTAACTTCAGAATAGGTGAAGCTTTTATTGTCCACAGTCAGATTTTTAAATGAGCCAAGTGACATCACTAAAACAACTGCAACTAAAAATGAAATAAATAGCACTAACCGAGTCATGGTCACTCCGAAGGCGTAGTAAGTGGTCTAAGTACCCAGAAGTATAGGGTGTCTGTGCTGTATTGGCAACACAACACGGCTATACCTTTAGTTTAACAAGAGACTTTTCTAAGCTTTCAATATTATCCACGAATTGCAAAAGGGCGACATGCTGAGCACTGATAAATCCTTCTTGCTGAGCTCTATTGATGTGTTCGCGCAAGAAGTCATAAAAGCCATTATGATTTAATATAAACACGGGCTTAGAGTGCAACTTAAGCTGTGCCCACGTTAGGATTTCAAAGCACTCGTCGAGAGTGCCGAAGCCACCAGGAATAACAACAAAAGCACTTGAGCGAAGATACATAATTTCCTTTCGCTTATGCATTGTATCAACTATTACGAGGTCAGTTAGATTTTCGTGAGCCACTTCCCAATCAACCAAAGATTTTGGAATGACCCCTAAAACTTTTCGACCTCTTGCAAGACATGCATCGGCCAGTGTGCCCATAACGCCAACACTTGCCCCTCCATAAACGAGATCAAATTCATTCTTTTTAAAAACTTCCGCCAGTTCTTGTGCCATTTTTAAATAAGTATCTGATTTGCCTTTGGCAGAACCGCAAAATATAGCAACATTCATCGAGATAACTCCTCAAGGTTGACGAGACTCACTTTTGATTGAATCCCGGGCTTAAGCCAGTATAAATATTCCTGATTACCCGTTTTTCCAACGACAGAACATTTACTCGCAGCCATTATACCAAGTCCTAACTTTTCAGCGCATTGAAATATTTTATACATCGCCTCGAGACGGTACTGCGATGACTTCACAAGACCGTTTTTATCAATACCATTTCTTCCGACCTCAAACTGTGGCTTCACGAGCAAAATTAAGTCTGCGTGATCTTTAATGAGTTTAGCCATTACAGGTAATACCAACTCTAAGCTTATAAACGAAAGGTCTGCCACGATAATATCAACAAGCTCTGATAAGGTTTCTACATTTCGAATATTTGTCTGGGACATCTCGACAACTCTTGAGTCATTCTTAATTCTTTGATCTAACTGATCCGTACCAACATCTATGGAGAAAACTTTTTGCGCTTCTTTCTCAAGCAAAACCTGCGTAAATCCACCAGTTGAAGCGCCTATATCTGCGCAGACTTTATTTTTAATTTCGACGTTAAATTGCTCTAGAGCGTCCAATAACTTCAATGCACCTCGACCAACATAATGTGTTTGAGCTCGCACTTCTACATTTTCACCAGTTGTTAAGTATGATGGCTTTGTGATTCGAAGTCCTGCTTCATAAACAGCACCACTTTTAATAAAGTCCAAGGCCTGAGATCTTGTTGAGGCAAGCTCAAGTTTAACCAAGATTTTATCGAGTCTATCTTTCATTTAAATTCAGGTTTTAAAAAGACTTCAATGAGTTGTCCGATATTATCTTTTACTTCAAATGCTAACTGCTCACCAACTTCAATGGTTTGACCATTTCCTATAGTCGATAGCTCCTTGCCTGAATCAGAAAATACTTTACCTTCTACGGAGATTTTTGAACTCGGACCATAGACGGTGGGGTCTAAGGGAAAGTCTACAATCAAAGAGACTTCAACTCCTTCACGCATTTTTATTTTAAATTCTTTCTTAGGCGGAACTTCTTCCTTGGAGTGAAACTCACTAAGTAGAGTAATACCTTTATCAATTCCTTTGTGGTGAAGAATGCTGACATTTAACAATAGACGCGCCTTGGCATTTAGAGGTGCTAACATAAGGATGAATAGAATGATCATGGCTGATTTCACGGTTCTTATGATACTCTTCAAAACATCAATGACCAACAATACAATCACCACAAATTTAAAAAGAAATAGTGCGATTATTGCATTTGTTGTTTTTAGTCCGGTATTTTTTATTCAATTACCTGTATCAAACCATGTAAGTACATTTGCATGGGACAAAGTTTTTCATTGCTCTTATTATTTGTTTTTCGCCCTCTGGTTCATGTGGACCAAAACAAAGGTTCAAAAGACTTTTATCGTACTTTTTTTATTTGGAGTCAGTATTGAACTACTTCAAAACCTGACTCCCCATAGAAGTTTTGAGTTAATGGACATCGTCGCGAACACAACTGGAATCATGATTGGTTTAGCAATTTTTAAGTTAAAAAGTTTTCTAAGTTAACTTCGCCTTCAAATACATTTTGCGCAGGCCCAGCGAGCCAACATTGATCCGCAATGAATTCAGCACTTAATACTCCACCAGCAACGTGAATCGTTATATTTTTCCAATCATATTTTTGATTTAGAAAGCGAGCAGCTGCAACTGCACCTGTTCCGCAAGCGAGAGTCTCAGCCTCCACACCTCGCTCAAAAGTTCTAAGCCTGATTTCTCCATCTCTCATTACTTTTACAAAATTAATATTGCAGCCTTTTTCAAAGCGCTTATCTGCTCTGAGCCTTGGAGCATCCTGCATCCATTTTTGAGCATTGATATCATCCTCTTGATTAAGAATAATAACTGTATGAGGTACGCCTGTATTAAGGTAGAGCGAATCATTCGTTGGATAAAAGTCTTCGACCGCAATCGCAGCGACATCTTTTAACTCATTCATTGTGACCTTAACTGAATCATCTTTCATTAACTCAGCTTGATACTTAGATTTAGAAGACGTTAGAAACTTCATCTTAGATTTATTAAATTGATGTCCAAACCAATGAGCACAAGATCTTGCGCCATTGCCACACATCTCTACTTCACCGCCATCGGCATTAAAATATATCATTTGAAAATCAGGGTCACTTTCAAGTTTTTTTACAAATAAAACCCCATCAGCTCCGATGCCGAATTTTCGATCACAAAGCTTTGCCAGATCAATTCGCTCTATCTTTTCGTTAAGCTGTGCGAATAAGATAAAATCATTTCCAGCTCCACTATATTTCCAAAACTTCATGACGGTCCGCCCCTTTAGTCGATCGTAACACCACGATATAACTTTGGCCTAATCTCGACCATTCTAAAAAAACCAAGTATAAAGGATGGAAGTTCTAGGGGACATTAGCTCAGTTGGTTAGAGCTACCGGCTCATAACCGGTTGGTCGTAGGTTCAAGTCCTACATGTCCCACCACTTTTTTTATTGAATCCACGACCACTGGGTTATGGATACAAAAAAGCCCAGAATCATTAATTCTGAGCTTTTGTGAGTGATCTATATTTTTTATTCTAGAGGTTTATATAATCAGCTAGGGGGATATAACCAAAGTCCAAGTTTTGATA
>CAYGRY010000069.1:13898-14130 GCA_964352405.1 uncultured Halobacteriovorax sp. | reverse complement strand
GGTAGGAAGGGATAACCTCTTAAAATTGTTTTGCACCGAAGGCCGCACATGATTAAAATGGACTATATGGATGAAAAATCAAATCTCTATGTTTTCGAGCGAAAAGAAGTTTTTCTAATTTTCGTATTTATGATTCTTATCGGGGTCACCTCTTTTATTTTGGGGGTTAAATTCGGTAAGCAATACAGTTTTGAAAAAGCTGGCTTTGAGCAAGTGGATAGAGAAACTGTTG